>JBDSAB010000257.1:0-15829 GCA_039922395.1 Caldimonas sp. | reverse complement strand
CATCGGCCCGAGGATGAAGCCCAGCAGCAGCGGCGCCCCCTCGACCTTCAGCTTGAAGAAGATGTAGCCGATCAACGCGAACGCAGCCGTCATGTAGACGTCGAAGGTGTTGTTGTTGAGCGTGTACACGCCGATGCAACAGAACAGCGTGATCGCCGGGAACAGGAACCGGTAGGGAACCGTCAGCAGCTTGATCCAGATGCCGATCAGCGGCAGGTTCAGGATCACCAGCATCAGGTTGCCGACCCACATCGACGCGATCAGGCCCCAGAACAGCTGCGGGTTGCTGGTCATGACCTGCGGGCCGGGCTGGATGCCCTTGATCGTCATCGCGCCGACCATCAGCGCCATCACCGCGTTCGGCGGAATGCCCAAGGTCAGCATCGGGATGAACGAGGTCTGTGCGCCGGCGTTGTTGGCCGACTCCGGCCCGGCGACGCCCTGGATCGCCCCCTTGCCGAACGGCACGCGCGGGTTGCGCGCCAACTTCTTCTCCATCGTGTACGACGCGAACGATGCGAGCAGCGCACCGCCGCCCGGCAGCACGCCGAGGATCGAGCCGAGCGCGGTGCCGCGCAGCACCGCCGGCCAGGCCTGCTGGAAATCCTTGCGGGTCGGCCACAAGCCCTTCACATCCTTCGTGAAGACCTCGCGATGCTCGGCCGGCTGGCCCAGGTTGGCGATGATCTCGCCGAAGCCGAACACGCCCATCGCGATGGTCACGAAGCCGATCCCGTCGGTCAGCTCCGGAATGTCGAAGCTGTAGCGCGCGGTCCCCGAAATCACGTCGGTGTTGATCTGCGCCAGCAGCAGGCCGAGGATGATCATCGAGATCGCCTTCAGCAGCGAACCCGAGGCCAGCACGACGGCGCCGATCAGGCCGAGCACCATCAGCGAGAAGTACTCGGCCGGGCCGAACTTGAACGCCAGCTCGGTCAGCGGCGGCGCGAACGCGGCGATGATGATCGTGCCGACGCAGCCGGCGAAGAACGAGCCCAGGCCTGCCACTGCGAGGGCCGCACCCGCCCGGCCCTGACGCGCCATCTGGTAGCCGTCGATCGCGGTGACGACCGAGCTCGATTCGCCCGGCACGTTGATCAGGATCGCGGTCGTCGAGCCGCCGTACTGCGCGCCGTAGTAGATGCCCGCCAGCATGATCAGCGCCGGCGTCGCGTCGAGCGCGTAGATCGACGGCAGCAGCATCGCGATCGTCGCGACCGGACCGATCCCCGGCAGCACGCCGATCAGCGTGCCGAGCACGCAGCCGAAGAACGCATACAGCAGGTTGATCCAGGTGAACGCAACGCCGAACCCGAGGGCGAGGTTGTTCAGCAGGTCCATCGGTGCGCTCCGCCGATGGCCTGGTGTGCGCGCGCCGTCACTGAAGGAACCGCGGCCAGAGCGGAATCGTCAGCTTCAGTCCCCAGACGAACACGGCCCACGAGCCGATCGTCAGCACGATCGCATTGATGATCACGCCGCGCCACTTGAATTCGTCGCCGGCCAGGCTCGAGATCACGATCAGCAGCGGCACCGTGATGATCATGCCGAGGCGCTCGAGCGTCAGGCCGAAGACCACGATCGCGGCGACGATGATGAGGAGCGGCTTCCATGCGATGCTGCCGATCGGGTCGCCGTCGGCGCTCTCGATCGTCAGCGACTTGAACAGCACGACCGCGCCGAGGATCGCCATGATCACGCTCAGGATCAGCGGAAAGTAGCCGGCGCCGGGCCGGGCCGAAGTGCCCATCGAGTAGTTGGTCGCGCCGATCGCGAAAGCGGCGCCGATCACGACGAACATCAACCCGGACCAGAAGTCCCGCTGGCTCTTGATCTTCAAGACATCTCCCGTGTCCGCGAGCCGTCCCGCGCATCGAGTCACGTTAAGCGCTGCAGCTCTGTGAGTCGGTACGTAGTAACCGACGCGCACACGGGCCGTCTGGCATCATCGAAGCGCCCTGTCGCCTTGCCATGCCATCGAGCCGATCGACCTTTCGCATGCACCCTGCGCGGCACCTCGCGGGTGAGTCGTCGTGAACGAACGCGACCGTTCGAAGCCGGTCTTCGAGACGCCCGCCGACACCCAGGTGCGCTTCGGCAAGCCGCCGGCCGGCTGGCGTTTGTCGATGCACCAGGTGGTTTTCGAGACTGACACGCCGGCCGGTCGCGTCTTCGACCTGGTGCTGATCGCGGCGATCCTCGCCAGCGTCGCGGTCGTCGTCGCCGACAGCATGCCGAACCTCGGGCGGCGCCATCGCACGACGTTCGAGATCCTCGAGTGGGGCTTCACCGTGCTGTTCACGGTCGAGTACATCGCGCGCCTGCTGTGCGTGCGCTACCCGTTGCGCTATGCGACCAGCCTGTTCGGCGTGATCGACCTGGTCGCGGTGCTGCCGACCTACCTTGCGTTCTTCTTTCCCGACCTGCATGCGCTGATCGACGTGCGCATCCTGCGGCTGCTGCGCATCTTCCGGATCCTGAAGATGGGCGCCTACATCGCCGAGTACAGCGCGCTCGGCAGCGCGCTCGCGGCAAGCCGGCGCAAGATCTTCGTCTTCCTGTCGTTCGTGATCCTGGTCGTCCTCGTGATGGGCACGTTGATGTACGTGGTCGAAGGGCCGGCGAACGGCTTCACGAGCATCCCGATCGGCATGTACTGGGCCGTCGTGACGATGACGACGGTCGGCTTCGGGGACATCACGCCGAAGACCGAGCTCGGTCGGCTGATCGCTTCGTTCCAGATGCTGCTCGGCTGGGGCATCTTGGCGGTGCCGACCGGCATCGTCAGCGCCGAGTTCACAGCCCAGTACTTCCGGCGCGATCCGGTCGGCCGCCTGCGCGTCTGCACACGCTGCGCGAGCGCCGGCCACGACCCGGACGCTGCGTTCTGCAAGGACTGCGGCGCGCCGTTGCCGCCGGCGCCCGCCGGCAACGCCTCCAGCTGAGTCAGAAGATGTCGGGCTCGCCGGTCGCCGGCCCGAACTGCGTCTGCAGGAAGTCCATGTCGCAGCCTTCGTTGGCCTGCAGGATGTGCTCGGTGAACATCCAGCCGTAGCCGCGTCCGAAGCGCGGCGTGGGCGCCTGCCAGGTCGCACGGCGCCGCGCGAGCTCGGCGTCGTCGACGCGCAGCTCGAGGCGCCGCTTCGGCACGTCGATCGCGATCATGTCGCCGGTGCGCACCAGCGCGAGGTTGCCGCCGACGAAGGCCTCCGGCGCGACGTGCAGCACGCAGGCGCCGTAGCTGGTGCCGCTCATGCGCGCATCGGAGATCCGCAGCATGTCGCGGACCCCCTGCTTGATGAGCTTCTGCGGGATCGGCACCATGCCCCACTCGGGCATGCCGGGGCCGCCCTTCGGACCGGCGTTGCGAAGGACGATCACGTGGTCCTCGGTGATGTCGGCGTTCTCGTCGTCGAGCATCGTCTTCAGGGTCGGGTAGTCGTCGAAGACGACGGCCGGCCCTTCGTGGACCAGGAACTTCGCGCTCATCGCGCTCGGCTTGATCACGCAGCCGTCGGTCGCCAGGTTGCCGCGCAGCACCGCGAGCGAGCCCTCGGCGTAGACCGGGCGGTCGAGCGGCCGGATCACGTCGTCGTTGTGGACGCGTGCGCCGTCGATGTTCTCGCCGACGGTTCGGCCGGTCACGGTGATCTGGTCGAGCGCGAGGTGCGGCGCGATCCGCTGCATCAGCGCCGGCAGGCCGCCCGCGTAGTAGAAGTCCTCCATCAGGTACTGGCTGGTGCCGCTCGGCCGCACGTTCGCGAGCACCGGAACGACGCGGCTGATGCGGTCGAAGTCGTCGAGGCCGATCTCCTGGTTCGCGCGCCGCGCCATCGCGATCACATGGATGATCGCGTTGGTCGAGCAGCCCATCGCCATCGCGACCGAGATCGCATTCAGGTAGGCGGCGCGGGTCTGGATCGCCGCCGGCCGCAGGTCCTCGCCGACCATCTCGACGATGCGCCGGCCGACCTGGGTTGCCATGCGCTGGTGGCTCGCGTCGACGGCAGGGATCGAAGATGCGCCCGGCAGCGCCATGCCGAGTGCCTCGGCGATCGCGGTCATCGTGCTCGCCGTGCCCATCGTCATGCAGGTGCCGTGGCTGCGTGCGATGCCGGACAGGATGGCCTCCCACTCATCGCTGTCGATCAGGCCGGCGCGCTTGTCGTCCCAGTACTTGAAGGCATCGGAGCCGGAGCCGAGCGTCTTGCCGGCCCAGTTGCCGCGCAGCATCGGTCCGGCCGGCAAGAAGATCGATGGCAGGTTCATGCTGGTCGCGCCGAGCAGCATCGCCGGCGTCGTCTTGTCGCAGCCGCCCATCAGCACGACGGCGTCGGCCGGATAGGCGCGCAGCATCTCCTCGACCTCCATCGCCAGCATGTTGCGATAGAGCAGGGCCGACGGCTTGATCAGGTTCTCGCCGAGCGAGACGGTCGGGATCTCGAGCGGGAATCCGCCTGCCTGCAGGACGCCGCGCTTGACCTCGTCGATGCGCTGCTTGAAGTGCATGTGGCACGGGTTGTAGTCGGACCAGTTGTTGATGATCGCGATCAGCGGCTTGCCTTCCCAGTCCTTCTTGTCGTAGCCCATCTGCATCACGCGCGAGCGATGGTTGAACGAGCGGAAGTCGTCCCGGCCGAGCCAGCGCTGGCTGCGCAGTTTCTTGACATCGATCATCGTGGCCGGCTCCGTCTTGGCGTGCGCGGCCTACCGCCGCGCGACATCGTTCGGACCCGATGTTGCCTTGCCGGCAGCCCGAGTCGCAACGGTCGGTTGTGCGACTTGACAGGCACCGGCTGATTGCGACCCGCCCCCGTCCCCGCAGACGGGCGACGGCCCCGAATGCAACCGATCGCAACGTGAAGGGCCGGAAATGCCCCAGTCCTGCCGGTCATTCCGTTACATCGCTTTGGCGCGCGTCCTGAGAAAATCGCGGCATGAATCGCCGTGCCGTCCTTGCCGTCGCCTTGTCCTCGCTCGGCCTGCCCGTGCTCGCGCTGGTGCCGGTGCCGAATGACCAGGAGGCGCAACGCGCACACGCCAAAGGGTCCTGCGGCAGCCTCGGTCCTGGCAGCGGCCTGAAGGACGGCGTCGGCTGGGTCGTTTCGATGCTGCCGGGCCGGCACGAATTCCGGATGCGGGGCGGCGGCTCGGTGTACGTGACCGTCGCCAAGAAGTCGGTGCTCGACTTCGATGCCGGGCGGCCGTACTACATCGTCATCGATGGCGCGAAGCCGGATGCCGTGCTCGAGTGGAAGATCCCGGGCAGCGACTGGGGCCCGGTCTCGAAGTACTTTCTCTACCCGCCTGCCGGCACGCCGTACAAGTGACGAAGTGACCGCGCGCCGCGCCGGTCAGCTCCTGGCGGCCGAGGCCACCGGCTTCAGTGACCGCAGGTAGGCGATCAGTGCCGCCATGTCGGCATCGTTGATGTTCTTGTAGAACTCGAACGCCATCGGCGGCCGGTACGGATTGCCGTTGCGGTCGATGCCGTCGCGGACCGCCTTGGCGATCTGCGCATCGGTCCAGCCCTTCAGACCGCTCTCGTGCGGCGTGAGGTTGCGCGAGACACTTTTGCCCCACGGTCCCTCGAACACCAGGCCGCCGGCGCCGAGCCGGTCGCGCAGCAGCTCGCCTTTCTCGCCGTGCTGCGTGTGGCACTCCATGCAATGGCCGATGTTCGCGAGGTATTCGCCGTAGCGCACCTTGTTGCTCGCGGGCGGCACGTTGACGTTCTTCACCGGCGGCCCGTAGCTCGGCGGCAGCGGCATGTTGTAGACCGACTTCGGCACCTCGCTGCGCACCGCCGGCTGGGCCCGCAGGTAGGCCACGATCGCCGACAGGTCACGGTCCGACAGATGGCGGTAGAACTCGATCGGCATCGGCGGACCGATCACGCTGCCGTCGGGCCGCACGCCTTCGCGGATGGATTTCTTGAGTTGCGCGTCGGTCCACTTGCCGATGCCGGTTGCCTCGTCGGGCGTGATGTTGGCGGCGTACGCCTTGAACGGCGGCTCGTCGAACAGCATGCCGCCGGACAGGCCGCGACTTCGCAGCAGCTGGCCCTTGTCGTCGCGCGCGAAATGGCAGTTGCCGCAGGCGACGATGCCTTCCATCAGGGCTTTGCCTCGGTCCATCAACGCGTCGCGCGCCGAAACGGCGGTCGATGCGGCCAGCGCGGCGATGCAGACGAGCCAGGCGGCGATGCGCTTCATGTCGATCGATTCCTTGTCCGGGTTGCTCTCAAGCCGCCTTCACGTCGATGCTGTACAGCCCCCACGGGCAGAGCCCGAAGCGTTCCTTGACCGGCTTGTCCTTGAAGGCCGGCAGCCGGTCCGCGTCGTAGACCGCCCAGAGCGGGCCGAGCCCGCCGAGGCTCAGCGGCGCGCCATCGATCGACGTCGCGACGATCATCCGGTAGGCGCGCGCATCGGCCATGCTGACCCCGACCTTGTAGCCGTCGATCGCGCGCAGGATCAGCATCACCGCGGCTCCGGGTGCGACGCCGGCGGCTTCAACCACCGCGGTCAGCAGCGGGCCGCCGAGGCGGTGGACCTTGGCGTCGTATTCGAGCGTCGGCTCGATCGTCGTGATCGGCAGGCGGGCGAGCGATGGCGCATCGAACTGGAACGCCTTCTCGAACGCCAGGCCGTGCTTGACCATCAGCTGGTCGAGCGCCGGGTCGAGCGGCCCGCGGTTGCTGCGGCCCAGTTGCCCGTTGACCGTGAGCAGACCCGGGCCGGCGGAAGCCGGCGCGCGGTCGGATTTCGCGGCCGGACTGGCCGCCGTTGCCGCCGGGGACAGCGCGGCGCCGAGCAGCCCCGCCGCGAGAAAGCGCCGTGTTTCGTTCATGTTCTCCGACCCCTCGTAGCCTCGTCGAGGTAAGCGTCTCGAGGCGTTGTCTGACTCCGTGGGCTGCGGATTGCCCGGAATAATTCTTCCGACGTCGGGGGCTTGCACCCCGTCGGCCAGCTCCGCGCCGTACGAGCCGAGCCCTTGGAGACGAGGGCCCAACCCTGAGCAGCCGAACGCAAATGACCCAGCAACCCACCCGAACCGAACGCGAGTCTACCGGGGTCACCGGGCTCGACGCCATCCTCGGCGGCGGCCTGACGGCAGACCGGCTCTACCTGCTCGAAGGCACGCCCGGCACCGGCAAGACGACCTTTGCCCTGCGCTTTCTGATGGCTGGCGTCGCATGTCAGCAGCGCGGCCTCTACATCACGCTGTCCGAGACGACCGAGGAACTGCGCTCGGTGGTCGCGTCGCACGGCTGGTCGCTCGACGGCATCGATGTGTTCGAGCTGGTCGACGGCGCGGGCCGCGATCCGGATGTCGAGCAGTCGATCCTTTACCCGTCCGAAGTCGAGCTCGGCGAGACGATCCGCAGCGTCACGGCGCAGATCGAGCGGCTGAAGCCGGATCGGGTCGTCTTCGACAGCCTGTCCGAGATGCGCCTGCTCGCGCAGGATCCGCTGCGCTACCGGCGCCAGATCCTCGCGCTGAAGCACTTCTTCGCGAACCGCTCCTGCACGGTGCTTCTTCTCGACGACAAGACCTCCGAGCCCGGCGATCTGCAGCTGCACAGCATCTCGCACGGCGTCATCAGCCTCGACCAGGGCATGCAGGAGTTCGGCACCGAACGGCGGCGCCTGCGCGTCGTCAAGATGCGTGGCCAGAAGTTCCAGGGCGGGGCGCACGACTTCATCCTCGACACCGGCCGGGTCGCCGTGTTCCCGCGCCTGGTCGCCTCGGAGCATCGCGCGCCGGTGGTTCATCGCGCGGTCACGACCGGCTACTCCAAGCTCGACCAGATGCTCGGCGGCGGCCTGTCCCCTGGCACCAGCACCTTGCTGCTCGGCCCCTCGGGCGTCGGCAAGACGACGACCGCGATGCGCTGCATGCACACCGCGCTCGAGCGCGGCGAGCGCGCCACCTACTATCTGTTCGACGAGGGCCTGTCGACGCTGCTGATGCGCAGCGAGGCGCTGGGCATGGACGTGCGGCCGTTCGTGGAAGCGGGTCGGCTTCGCATCGTGCAGGTCGATCCAGCCGAGCTCTCGCCGGGCGAGTTCGCGGCCAGCGTCGTCGATGCAGTCAAGGAGTTCGGCGCCTCGTTCGTCGCGATCGACAGCCTGAATGCGTACCTTCAGGCGATGCCGGGGCAGAGCTTCCTGCTGCTGCACATGCACGAGCTGCTGACTTTCCTGAATCACCAGGGCGTGACGACGATGCTCATCGTCGGCCAGCATGGCGTGGTCGGCACCATGCGCACGGAGCTCGACCTCAGCTACCTGAGCGATGCGGTCCTGCTGTTCAAGTTCTTCGAGACCGACGGTGCGGTTCACAGCGCGATCACCGCGGTGAAGAGCCGCACGTTCCAGAACGAGCGAACGATCCGCGAGTTCCGGTTGACGCCCGGTGTCGGCATCGAGATCGGCGAGCCGCTGGCGGCGTTCGAGGGCATTCTCGGCGGCCTCCCGGTCTACGCGGGCAACACGGTGATGATGGCCGATCGTCCGGAATGAAACGCGTGATGGAGAACGGAGAGGACAGCCGGGTCCTCGTGCTGGCGCCACGTGGCCGCGACGCGGTCGTCGTCGCCGACGTGCTGCGCGCGCATTCGATGGACGTGTGCCCTTGTGCCTCGTTCATCGAGCTGGTCCGCGAGCTCGAGGACGGTGCAGGCCTCGCGTTCGTGACCGAGGAGGCACTTGTCGATGCGCCGGCCGAGCCGCTGTCGGCTTGGGTCGCGCGGCAGGCGCAGTGGTCCGACTTTCCCTTCATCGTGCTGACGACGCGGCGCACCGGCCGCCGGCCGGTGGCCGCGACCGAGATGCTCGGCCGCCTCGGCAACGTCGTCCTGCTCGAGCGGCCGCTCAATTCCGAGACGATGGTGAGTGCCGCGCGATCCGCGTTGCGGACCCGTGCGCGCCAGTACGAGACGCGCCGTCACCTGGCCGAACAGAACATCGCGCGCGAGACCGAGCGGCTGGCCCGCGCCGACGCCATCCGGGCCAACGAGGCGCTCGAGTTCGCGCTCGACGCGGCCGATCTCGGCACCTTTCACTGTCCGTTTCCGCTCGGGCCGATCGTCTGGAACGTGACCTGCAAGGAACAGTTCTGGCTCGCTCCCGATGTCGAGGTCGACTTCGACCTGTTCTTCGCCTGCCTGCACGCCGAGGACCGCGATCGGACGCGCGCGGCGATCACCGCGGCGGTCGAAGACGGGGTGCCGTACGACGTCGAGTACCGCACCGTCTCGCCGATCGGCGAATGGCGCTGGCTGCGCGCGAAGGGCCATGTCTACCGCGACGATGCCGGGGCGCCGGTTCGCTTCGACGGCATCACGCTCGACATCTCGAAGCAGAAGGAGCTCGAGGCGCAACGCGAGTTCCTGCTCGAGGCCGAGCGCGAGGCGCGCACGGCGGCCGAACGCGCAAGCCGCATGAAGGACGAGTTCCTTGCGACCTTGTCGCACGAGCTGCGCACGCCGCTCAGCACGATTCTGGGCTGGACCCACCTGCTGGCGCGGCGCGAGAACGCCGACGCCGAGGTCGCGAAGGCGGTCGCCGTGATCGAGCGCAGCGCGAAGGCGCAATCGCGCCTGATCGAGGAGCTGCTCGACGTGAGCCGCATCACGTCGGGCAACCTGCAGCTCGACATCAAGCCGGTCTCGGTCGCGGCGTTGCTCGATGCGGTGGCGTCGTCGGTCAAGCCGGCCGCCGATGCGCGCTCGGTCACGCTGCTGTGCGACGTCGCCGACGGCATCGGCGAGCTGCAGGCCGACGGTCACCGGCTGCAGCAGGTCGTCTGGAACCTGGCCTCGAATGCAATCAAGTTCACGCCGGCCGGCGGCTGTGTCGTCCTTTCGGCCCGGCGCGACGAGGCGCAGCTCGAGCTCACCGTTGCCGACACCGGCGACGGCATCTCGGCGGAGTTCCTGCCGCATGTCTTCGAGCGCTTTCGCCAGGCCGACGGCTCGGAGGCGCGGTCGCATGGCGGTCTCGGCCTCGGTCTCGCGATCGTGCGCCAGATCGTCGAGTTGCACGGCGGAACCGTACGGGCCGACAGCAACGGGCTCGGCCACGGCGCGCGCTTCACAGTGCGTCTGCCGATGGCGGCCGAACGCGTGACCGTCGCACTGCCGCCGAGTGTCGTCGAAGGCCCCGCGCTCGCAGAGTCGGCGCCGGAGGCCAGCGCCGATCTGACCGGCGTGCGGATCATGGTGGTCGACGACGAGGCCGATGGCCGCGAGATGATCGCGAAGATGCTCGAGAGCCGGGGTGCGCTGGTCGTTTCGGCGGCGTCCGCCGACGAAGCGTTGGCGCGCCTCGACAGCGCGGCCGCCGACGTGCTGATCAGCGACATCGGCATGCCGCGTGTCGACGGCTACGAGCTGATGCGGCGCGTGCGCCGTTTGCGCAGCAGCCGGCTTCGCGACATTCCGTCGGTCGCGCTGACTGCATTCGCGCGACCCGAAGATGCGGCCAAGGCCCGCGCGGCCGGCTTCGGCTGCCATTTCGCCAAGCCGGTCGAGCCGGCGACGCTGTTTGCCTGCATCGCCGAGCTGACGGGGCGGCTGTCTGCGTCTGCGCCGGCCGCCGCCGTTGCGGCGGCGCCAACGCGGTCGGCCGCATCGTCTGCGGTCGGGTCGCCGCAGCGTTGACATCGGCCGGCACCGGATGGCCGACCTCGCACCGGCTTCGCGTTGCTGCCGCGGCCGGATTCGCGACATATGCCCCGGCGGAACGCGTCGTTATTCCGGCTCGATGCCGGCGGCCTTGATGACGCGGCCCCACTTGGCGGCTTCGCCGGCCTGGAACTTGGCGAGTTCCGCCGATGACGTGGTCCAGGCGTCGCCGCCGCTGCTCTCGTAGAAGGCTTTCGCAGCGGCGCTCCTGGTGCCGGCGACGAGCAGGTCGTGCAGGCGCGCGACGACCGGCGCGGGCGTGTTCGCCGGCACGTAGGCGGCGAACCAGTAGCCCATGTCGTAGCCCTTGACGCCGGCCTCGTCGATCGTCGGCACGTCGGGCAGGATGCCGATGCGCTTGGTGGTCGAGACGCCGAGAGCCTTCAGCTTGCCGCCCTTGATCTGCGGCACGCCGGTCGAGGTGTCGGTGATCATCAGGTCGATCTGGCCGCCGAGCAGGTCGGTGATCGCGTTCGGGTTGCTCTTGTACGGCACGTGCAGGATGTCGGTGCCCGAAAGCTGCTTGAACATCTCGCCGGCGACGCGGCTCGACGAGCTGCCGCTGCCGAAGCTCAGCTTGCCGGGGGTCTTCTTCGCCGCCGCGACGATGTCGGCGACCGACTTGTACGGCGAGTCGGTCTTGACGACGAGCACCTGGCCGCCTTTGCCGAGGCCGGTGACCGGCACGAAGTCCTTGACCGGGTCGTACGCCAGCTTCTTGTAGAGGTGCTCGTTGGCCGCGTGCGTCGTATTCGTCGTGATCAGCACGGTGTAGCCGTCGGCTGCCGCGCGCGCCGCGGCCTGCGCCGCCAGCATGCCGCTCGCGCCGGCCTTGTTGTCGACGATGACGGCCTGCTTGGTCTGCTCGGTGACCGACTGGCCCAGCGCCCGCGCCAGCTGATCGGTCGCGCTGCCGGCGGCGAACGGCACGATGAAGGTGATCGGCTTGTCGGGATAGGACTGTGCGGCGGCTGGCAGCGGCGCACCGAGCGCAGTCAGTGCGCCTGCGGCGGCAAGCGCGAGTGCGAGGACGCGTCGGCGTGGCCGGGGTCGGGTCGGCAGGGGGTTCGAAGTCATGGTGCGTTGTCTCCTGGGGGGTGGTTCGGATCGGTTGTTTCAGTGGGGTGGGGGGCCGGGCCGGCGAGGCAATCGAGCAACGCGGCAGGCACCTCGATCGGCAGGTCGAGCAGCAGGAACGACAGCGCCTTGCCGTGGCTGTCGAGGTTGAGCGCCTCGTTGACGCCGCCGTCGAGCACGTCGTCGAGGACGAAGTTCATCGCCTGCAGCTGCGGCAGCAGGAAGCGCTGCACGCGGCTCGGATGGCGATGTGCGAACTGACGCCCGACCGCCGCCTCGGTGACCTGCTCGACCAGCAGGTCCCAGAGGCGTGGATCCCAGGCAATCACGCTGATGTTCGAGCGGTTGCCCTTGTCGCCGGTGCGCCCGTGCGCAGCGCGATGGAGCGGCACGACGACGCGTTTCATCGGGCCGCTCCCGATGCGCCTGCATCGTCTGCAGCGACGAAGCGGTGGCCGATCGGTACCTGCTCGCGCGGCACGCTGCACGAGACGATGTCGAGGCGCGGCCGCAGGTTCGTGCGCACGCCGCCGCCGCCGGCCGGCCCGCAGGTATAGAGGGCCGTGACCTCGCGCGCGAGCCGCTCGGCGGCGCCGCGCTCGGCGTGGTTGAGGGCGACGCGCAGGCGCACGTCGCGCGCTGCGCCGGGTGTCTGGGCGGCGAGCCACTCGCCGGCGTCGTCGGCGAACAGGCTGTGCGCGCCGATCAGGTCGACGCGCAAGCGGCCGAGGCCGGCGAGGCGCTCACGCAGCACGTCGGCGGCAAGGCGCGCGCGGGCCTCGGCACGCGCACCGGCGTACGAGATCTCGCCCTCGGCAAGCCAGCCGGTCTCGTGGCAGACGTTGACCTTGAGGCCGGGCGGGCGCGGATGTCCGCGCACGCCGCTGAGGCGGACGCGATCGGTGCCGACCGCTTCGACCTGCGCGGCGCCGATGTCGGCGACGACGTCGGGCGTGAGGTACGCGGCCGGGTCGTGCACTTCGTAGAGCAGTTGCTCCTTCACCGTATGCACGTCGATGCGGCCGCCGGTGCCGGGCGGCTTCGTGATCGTGCAATGGCCGTCGGCATCGATCTCGGCGATCGGATAACCGAGCGAGGCGAGGCCGGGCACGTCCTTGAAGCCGGGGTCGGCGTAGTAGCCGCCGCTGACCTGGGCGCCACATTCGAGCAGATGGCCGGCCATCGTCGCGCGGGCCAGGCGATCCCAGTCGTCGCGGGCCCAGCCGAAGTGGGCAAGCGCCGGTCCGACGGTCAGCGAAGGGTCGGCGACGCGACCGCAGACCACGATCTCGGCGCCGGCGAGCAGCGCGTCGGCGATCGGCTCGGCGCCGACGTACGCGTTCGCGCTGACGATATCGAGGCCCTGCATGCGCGCGTCGAGCGCGGCCTCGAGTACCGGGCGCTGCGCCGGTCCGCTCAAGTCGTCACCGACGACGATCGCGATGCGCGGGACGCGCAGGCCGAGCTCGCATGCCAGCCCCACGATGCGAAGTGCGGCGCCTTCCGGATTGGCCGCGCCGAAATTGCTGACGATGCGGATGCCCGCGGCCAGGCAGTCGGCGAGGACAGGCCGGAGCAGGTCGTCGAGCAGCGGCTCGTAGCCGCGGTCGGGATGCGAGCGGCGCGCGAGCTGGGCCAGCGCCAGCGTGCGTTCGGCCAGCGTCTCGAAGATCAGCACCGCAGGGCCGCCGGCCGCGATCAGGGCGGCCACGACCGGCGCCGCCGCGTCGGTGCGGTCGCCGGAGAAGCCGGCTGCGCAGCCGACACGCAGGATCGATGGGGGTGTCACGCGTCTCCTGGTTCGTCGAATGCCGCCTTTCAGCAGCGGCTGGTCGCGACTCTAGGACGCAGCGACAATTCCGTGAATTCGAAAGAAATGATGGGTTGATCTGCAATGCAAATGAATGTCTCGACTCGCCAGCTGCGCGCCTTCGTCACGCTCGCCGAGCAACGCAGCTTCACCCGCGCGGCCGCGTTGATCCATCTGTCGCAGCCGGCGTTCAGCGCACTGATCCGCTCGCTCGAGGAAGCGATCGGCCAGCGCCTGTTCGATCGCAGCACCCGCCACGTCGATGTGACGACCGAGGGGCGCGAGTTCGAGGCGGCAGCGCGGCGCGTTCTTGCCGAGGTCGAGTCGGCCTTCGAGACGGCGCGCGACTTCGCGGCGCGGCGGCGCGGCCGCGTCTCGGTGGCGCTGCTGCCGTCGCTCGCGGCGGGCTGGCTGCCCGCGGTGCTCGCCGACTTTCGCGACCAGCATCCCGGCATCGAGCTGCAGGTCGCCGACGTGCTCTCCGAGGGTTGCATCGAGCAGGTTCGGTCCGGTCAGGCCGACTTCGCGATCGCCGCGATCCGCGTCGACACGCCGGAGCTGCGCGCCGAGCTGTTCTGCACCGACCGGTTCCATCTGGTCTGCCCGCGCAACCATCCGCTGGCCGCGGCGCCGAACCTGCGTCCGCGCGACCTGGCGCCGTACCCGTTCATCCATCTGTCGCGGACCAGCAGCGTGCGTCAGTACCTCGATGCGGCGGTGCATCCGCTGCAGATGCGCACCCTGCTCGAGCTCGACCAGCTCGCGACGGTGATGGGCATGGTCCGCGCAGGGCTCGGCATCAGCGTCGTGCCGTCGCTGGCACTGTTCCACTTCCGCGACCCGGAGGTCGTGGTCCGATCGCTCGGCTGGGCCGGGCTGACGCGCCGCATCTACCTGGTCCGTCGACGCGATCGCGGGCTGTCGTTGGCCGCCGACAGCCTGTACCGATTGCTGCTTCGGCACAAGCCACCGGTCGATCCGTCCCTCGCTGGATCGCAACGTCGCGCGACGCCGAACGACGCCGCACCGACCGACGCGGCGAAGCCCCGTCCCCGCCGAGTCCCGCGCCGACCACCGGCTGGCTAGGGACTGCGGTCGAGGCAACTGCGCGGCCGCGGCTGCGGCGTCGCATCGACGAGCGCGTACGCGAGCTTGCTGCCCGGCTTGCCGTGCAGCTGAATCGACTTGCGCAGTTCGAGCAAGCCCGCTCGCTCCGGCGACGGCGTCAACAGCAGATCGAACGCCCCCGACTTCAGGTTCGCCGTGCCGCTGCCGCTGACGTGGGTGCCGTCGGTCTCGAGCAGCAGCGAGCGTGAGCGCGCCTGGCCGGCACGCAGTTCCATCTCGGCCGCCGCGCAGCGGATCGGCACCCGCTCGTCGCTGCCGGTGAACAAGGCCCGCAGGAAGCGCGAGCCGCTGAGGCCGAGCTGAGCGTCGAGGCGGCGCGACATCGAGCCGCCGTGCAGTCGCGCCGACACGCTTCCGGCGGCGGATGCCAGCCATTCGTCGGGCGAGCGGCCGCGCGCCGCCAGATCGACGACGCCGCTGAGCGCGCCGGCAATGCGCTTGTCGGGCGGCAGGTTCGACAGCATCGATTCGAGCTTCATGTCGTGCAGGTCGACGCGCAGCTGCGCCTGCGCGGGCGCCCGGTTCGTGTCGAGGTCGAAGCGCCCGCTCGCGCGGCCGCTGCCGATGCCGAACGCCACCGGCGCCACCGCGAGCACGCCATCGGCCAGGCGGGCAGTCAGGTCGAGCGCCGAGGCCACCGGCCACGCGGCGCCCGACAGGCGATCGACCTGGAGTCGGACCTCGGCGTCGAGCCGGTCGCCGCGCGTCGGTTCGCTCGTGCCCGATGCGGCGTTAGCGGCCGGAAGGGCGCGATCGATTGCAGAGGCCGCTGGAGCGGTCGCCACGACGGCGGAAGGCTCGTCGCGTGCGAGCGCGAACGCACGCGCGAGTGCCGCGGTCCAGCGGAGGTCCTCGATGCGGACCGCCCGGCTGTTCAGCTCGGCGCGGAATCGGCGTGGTTCGGCGCTGCGGTCGTACGACACCGAACCGGCGATCCGGGTCGTACCGATCTTTGCGTTGACGTCCGGCATCGAGATCGCATCGACCTTCTTCGTCAGCCGACCGCCGAATTCGAGAGGCGGCGCGGCGGGCACCTTGCCGAGCAGCGGGGTCAAGGGGGCGAGCGAGGGCGAGCGCAGGGTCACGTTGGCGTCGATGCCGGCGAGCGCGAAGAGGTCGGT
>JBDSAB010000256.1:0-3091 GCA_039922395.1 Caldimonas sp. | reverse complement strand
TACGACAAGGCGCCGCCGTTCACGGTGGGTCAGCGGGTCAAGGTCGAGAACGGGACTTTGAAGGGCGCGTGATCGGCGACGAGCGCGCTTCGGCGGTCCTCGACTGTGTCGGTCTGCGCTGAGCTGGCAGCATGGCGCGCCGGTAGAGGCGCGACGAGTCGGGTAGCCGTCAGCGCGGCGCGAACGTCTCGTCGGCGCGCAGGTAGCGCCACTGTCCGGGCGGCAGGTCGCCGAGCATCACGGCGCCGATGCGCACGCGTTTCAGGCCGATCACCTGCAGGCCGACTGCTTCGCACATGCGCCGGATCTGTCGCTTCTTGCCCTGCGTGAGCACGAAGCGCAACTGGTCTTCGTTGAGCCAGTCGACCTGCGCCGGCCGCAGCGCTTCGCCGTCGAGTTCGAGGCCATGGCGGAGGCGCTCGAGCACATCGTCGGTAGCCGGCGCGTCCGGCAAGGCCGCCACGCGGACCAGGTACTCCTTTTCGATCGCCGAGTCCTCGCCGATCAGCTGGCGCGCGACCCGACCGTCCTGCGTCAGCACAAGCAGGCCGACCGAGTCGATGTCGAGGCGGCCGGCCGGCACGAGGCTGCGCAGGTGCTCGCGCATGTAGCGCGTACCGGACCGATCCTCGCGCCATTGGTTTTCTGGTGTCACCAGCACGACCGCCGGCTCGTAGCCGTCTTCAGCCTGGCCGCTGACGAAACCGACCGGCTTGTTGACGAGCACCGTGACGCGCGCGTCCTGCTCTCTGCGCGCCTTGGCGTCGACCGTGATGTGCTGCTCCGGCAACACGCGCGAGCCGAGCTCGTTGACGATGCGGCCGTCGACACGGACCCAGCCTTTGGCGATCCACTCGTCGGCTTCGCGGCGCGATGCGATGCCGAGCTGGCTCATCCGCTTCGACAGGCGCAGCGTGTCGTCGGCGGGCGTCGGTGCGTGGCGCGTTGTCTCGCGCTCTGTGGAAGGTGCTCTTTGCGCGCGAATGGGGGAACGCGCCTCAGCGGAAGAGCGGCGTGGTACGCCCTCGCGGTTGGGGGAGAAGGAGTTCGCGTGACCTGCGGCAGGACGTCGCGATTCCGGCCCGGCGCGCGGATCGGCGCGCGAGTCGGGGCGATGGGTCGGGCGTTGGGTCTTTCGATCGTTCGCGTGATCGGTCGTGCGACCGCTTGGACGATCGGTCGTGCGGTCGGGTTCACGGCGGGGGCCGCGATCGACAGGCCGCACCGGCTTGGCGGACGGCGCTGCGGAGGCCGGGCGCTGCTGTCGTGCGTCGCGCGTCTCTCGCGGGTCACGCTGCTCACGCGTGTCATGCGGGTGATGTGGGCCGCGTGCATCACGTTGCCCGTGGGTGTCAACCGGCTGATGTGTGTCACGCCGGGCCTGCGTGTCGAGCCGTGCCTGCGTCTCGTGCCGCCTGTCCGCGTCGCTCGATACGCGCGCCGCCGGAACGAACGCCTCGCGCTCCGTGCGCTGGGCCTGGGCCTCCTTCAGCGTCGGCCGCGCGCGGTTCGCGTGACCGCGCACCGGTGCACGTTTCTGCGCCGGCGGCGTGCCGGCAGCGGCTGCCGGCTTGCGAAGCTTGAGCGTCGCCATCGTCGTTCAGTTGACGGACACGAGCGGTTCGGGCGGACTGCCGAGCCCGAACAGCTCGTGCAACGCGTGCCGGTACTGCGCCGCGCCGACCGCGTTGGTGCTGTAGTGCGAGCCGCCCTCGACCAGCACGAGCCGCTTCGGACCCCGTGCGCGCTCGTAGAGCGAACGGCCGAGGGCCGGGGGGATCAGTGTGTCGCGCAGGCCGTGGACGACGAGCACCGGCGCCTGCACTTTCTCGATCTTGCGCGCCGAATCGAAGCGCTGCGTGATCAGCGGGCCGAGCGGGAGCCAGCCGAAGCGCATGCTGTCGAAGACGTCGCGCAGCGACGTGAAGGTGCCTTCGACGATCAGGCCTTTCGCATCGTTCACTTCGCTGGCCAGCTGGATCGCGATCGCGCCGCCGAGCGAATGGCCGAACACATAGCGGTCGCGCCCGTCCGCGCGTTCGCCGAGCCAGCGCCAGGCCGCGCGCGCGTCCTCGTAGACGGTCGCTTCCGACGGCAGCTCGTCGGTGCTGCGGCCGAAGCCGCGGTAGTCGACCGCGAGCACCGAGAAGCCGAGCGCGCTCATCTGGCGGATCCGGAACACGCCGCCTTCGACGTCGCGCCGCGCGCCATGCAGGTAAAGCAGGACCGGCGCATCGTCGTCGGGATGGGAGTGCCACAGCGCGTGCAGGCGAATCGGCCGGCCGCTGAGCGGCGACGCGTGCTCGATCCAGACATCCTCCATGTCGGCGACGGTCGGCTCGCTCGGGATCGAGGAGTCGACGCTGACCGGGACCGCCGCGGCCTGGAAGATCCACTTGCGCTGCTGCGCGTCGAAGCCGGCACAACCGGCCAGCAGGCCGAACAGCGTGACGACGAGGGCGGGCAGGCGCCAGCCGAGGCGCGTGAAGGAGGCGACGAAGGTTCTCAAGGTCAGCGAGATAACGGCAGCGACGGGCGGGCGTTGACGCGAGCGGTCAGCGGCCACGCCAGAACAGCGCATCGAGTTCCTTGCGCGTGATCTGGCGCCAGGTCGGCCGGCCGTGG
Source organism: Caldimonas sp. (assembly GCA_039922395.1). Classification (GTDB taxonomy): domain Bacteria; phylum Pseudomonadota; class Gammaproteobacteria; order Burkholderiales; family Burkholderiaceae_C; genus Schlegelella_A. The sequence goes on along the minus strand of JBDSAB010000256.1, from coordinate 466 downwards.
TTGCATTGGTCGGAGCGATCGGTGCGCTCCATGTCGCGCAGCAGCGCGTTCATCTCGTCGAGCCGCAGCTCGCGGTTGGCGCGGATCGCGGCGTGGCAGGCCATCGTCGACAGCAACTCGTGGCGCGCCCGCTCGACCACGCTGCTCGCCTCGTAGCGCGCCAGCTCGGCCAGCACGTTGCGCGCCAGCTCGACCAGGTCGGCACCGAGCAGCGCCGCCGGCTGCGAGCGGATCGCGAGCGCGGTCGCGGTCAGGCGCGAGATGTCGAGGCCGAGCGCGCGCAGGGTCTCGGCATGCGCCTCGGCCGTGGCGATCTCGGCCGGCGTGGCCGGGAACACTGCCGGGATCAGCAGCGGCTGCGACTCGACCGCGATGCCGGCGAGGCCGGCCTTCAAGCGCTCGTAGACGATCCGCTCGTGGGCCGCGTGCATGTCGACGATGACCAGGCCGTGATCGTTCTCGGCCA
>JBDSAB010000255.1:0-2769 GCA_039922395.1 Caldimonas sp. | reverse complement strand
GACCCGCCGCAAACGTCAGCGGAGACACCGCTTCCTGCTGGCCGGCGCCCGGCTTGCTCCAGTCGCACACGCCGGTCGGGAAGACCGCGTTGAGGCGCGACAGCTGACCGGCGGACATCGTGGCCGGCGCGTACTCGGCCGAGTTCAGCGGCCTCAGCTGGCACTTGAGGATGTTTTCCTCGATCGACCCACCGGCCACCTGGCGCGGCGACGCGTGCTTGACCAGACGCGGATCGGCGTCGCAGACGGCCTGGTCGAACACCTTGGTCGTGAACGATGTGTCGCCGGTCAGGTAGCACAGGTCGACGGCGGCGGCCGGCTTCGCGGTGACGACCTGCTGCTGCGTGCGCACCGAGTTCAGCGTCTCCTTCGGGGCGGTCACGAGCAGCTTCGACAGCCACACGTCCATCGTGTCGAGCGAGGCCACCGTCACCGCCGCGACCTGCGCGGCCGTGGCCGGCAGCAGGGCGGTGCCGTAGCGCCACATCACGTGGTTGTTGTGGTTGCCGTTCGCGGTGTCGATGCGGGCCCGCTCGGAGAACGAGCGCCAGATGTAGTGGATACCCAGCTCGTCGTAACCGCGCGAATCGAGGATCGGCAGCTTGCCGAGGTTCTTGCCGCTCGAGACGATGCCCGCGCGGTAGGCGATGTCGAGGGCCGGCAGGTCGGCCACCGTGCGCGCCGCGATCCGGTTCGAGTCGGCATCGAAGCCGCCGATCCGCTCGTTCAGCGTCACGAACTCCTCGGCCGTGATCACGCCGGTCTGAAGTGCCTTCAGACCGTACTGGATACCGACGTTGTCGCCAGCCTGCAGTGCGCGGGTGCTGCCTGCCACGCCGGCCGTCGAGCCCCACACGGAGGTCGCAAGGTCGGAATCACCGCAGCGGGTGCCGTTCGGGTTTGTGACCGGGTCATAGACCAGCGCAGCCGGCAGACGGCAGTTGTTGCGCGGTGCGCCGTTCGGCACGATGGTTCCGGCCGAGTTGGCGACGACGGTCGGAATGTAGTTGCCCGGCTTGTTGTTGAAGCCGAACGCGTTGTTCCACGAATGGCAGCCGGTGTGATCGAGGTGGCCGTTGATCGCAGTCTTCTTCGCGTTGATCTGCGCTTGCGTCAGGCCGCCCATCAGCGCCGTCCATTGCGGCGTCACGTAGGTGTTGACGAGCAGCACGCAGTCGAGGACTTCCATCCCGGTCGTGATCGAGTCCGCGTAGTCGCAGCTCGGCTGGATGCCGTCGAGCAGCCCGGGATAGATCGACGACACCGTGTTCTGCTGGATCGAGCCGCCCGAGCAGCCGTTGCCGAGCGTGTACTTGACCTCGCCGTAGTTGTCGACGATGTGCTCCTTCATCATCAGCACGGTCTCGGCGACGAGCACGCGATTCGAGTTGTAGAGCGAGTCGGTCAGGCTGTGGTCGACGACCATGAAGCCGCGCGAGAGCGCAGCATCGTCGGCCCAGTTCTGCTCGGTGCGGAACTGCTGGCGCGGTTGGCCGGTCGACGCGCCGAAGCTGTAGAGCACCTTGCCGTTCCATTGCGACTGCGGCGCCAGCGCCGTCCACGGCGCGGCGCGGGTGGGATCGAACAGCACCGCGATGTCGTAGATGCCGCGGTTGATCGTGCCGCGCTCGACGCGGACGATGTACGGCACGGTGGCGCCGGCGTTCGTCGTCGTGGTCGCGACGAGGTCGGTCGGCGTCGTGCCCGGCGTATAGGGCATGAAGCAGTTGTTGGTCGGCTGCGCGGCCGGCGGGCTCGGATCGGGCAGGGCGGTCGAGCAGCCGACCGTCTTGGTCCGGTAGAACAGCTTGTATTCGGTCTTGATGTTGCACTTGGCATCGACCGCCAACGTGCTGAGGCCGCTCGCGTTGGACGCCGGCGTGTTGCCCACCTCGGCGACCGGTGTCGGCGTTGCGCACACCCACGGCTGGGTCTGCGAGCCGACCAGGATCGGCCCGCCACGCTCGTGATTCGTGATCGTCAGGCTGGCCCACGGCCGGCCGTTGCCGTTGCCGTTCGAGTCGGCGATCAGCGTGTTGGCGCCCGCCTTGAGGCCGGTGACGACGCCTCGGAAGGTGCGTGTGCCTTCATCTGCAACGAACGCGCTGCCGACGTCAACACCGTTCAAGGTCAGCGTGACCTTCTTCATCGGCACGTTCTTCGGCACCGACACCTCGACCAGCGCGTTGCCGTCGCTGATCAGGTCGGCGCGGTTCGACAGCGTCCGGATTTCGAAGTTGAACGGCGGCAGGTTCGATTGCGCGGCGGCCGGCGTCGCGGCGGGCACTTCGGTGGCGCCGCCGCCGCAACCGGCGAGGATCAATATGGCGAGGGTGGGTGCGGCAAGGCAAGCCGCCAGGCGGGTTCGAATGCTCATGTGTCTCCTTGGTGCGGGCACTTCTCCGTCGTGGTGCGGAGGTCGTGCACCATTGGAAGGCGAAGCGCGACACGACGGCAATGGGAAGTACCCTGTTCCCGCTGCGCAACCCCCGAGGTGAGTGGGCTGACGCATAGGTAATTCCCGCGAGCGATGCACTTGCGTGAGCGGTTCATGCGCTGCGCAGCGGCGCCTCAACGAGGCCGCGCGTCTCTCCCCGTGGCTCGAGGCATGGGAGGGCTTACTGAAGGCTGCTCTGATCCGCTGCCGCCTCGGCCTCGCCGAGTCAGCTCGGACGCGCGATCTGGACCGTCTTGATGTTGACGAACTCGCGGATGCCGTAGCCAGCGCACTCGCGGCCGAAGCCCGAATGCTTGACGCCGCCGAACGGC
>JBDSAB010000254.1:0-7812 GCA_039922395.1 Caldimonas sp. | reverse complement strand
GCGCGCTCGGCCACCGCGGAGACGAACGAATCGAAGGACCAGCTTTGCTGCGCTCTGCTTTCCGGCTCGTAGCGGTGCAGGCGCTGGCCGAGGATGTCGACCCAGTACAGCGCTTGTTCTCGAACCGACCAGCACGTGCCCTCGCCGAGTTGCGCGGCGGCGGGCCAGACGCAGCGCGGCGTGTCGAGGATGCGCGGCGTGTCGCTGGAGCTCATGGCGCGCCGGAGCTCCGACTAGACGCCATGCGGAATGTGACTCCGGCTCGCCGTCGTCGCCTGCGCAATCCGTTCGATCGGGATCTTCGGCGTCCGGTCTGCCGTCAGCAGGCCGTTCGACTCCTGGAACGTGTCGGCGAACTGCGTGTAGCAGAAGCCGCTGAAGAGGGCAGTGTGGATGACGGTCTGCATCAGGTCCTCGAAGATGCGGGCGAACGCATCGGCGCTCGCGACGGCCGAATAACCCCACCCGCCTGCGTGCTTGTCCGACCCCTCGGGCACGTAGGCCACGCCGCCGAACTCGCTCAGCATGATCGGCTGGCCGCGATGCGGATAGCCGTCGAGCGTCAGCACGCGCCCGCCCGGACGGCGCCGGTCGAACAGCTGCTCGGGCGGGATCTCGGCGCCGTAGCGGGCGCGGATGTGCTCGGTGTTCGCGTCGTAGTCATGGATCCCGATGATGTCGGTCGCCGAGCTCTCCCAGCCGTCGTTGCCGACCACAGGACGGCTCGGATCGAGCGTCTTCGTCAAATGGTAGAGCGCCTCCACCGCATGGCGATGGGCGCCGACGACCGGCAATTCCGGAACGCCCCACGATTCATTGAAAGGCACCCAGACGATGACGCACGGGTGGCTGTGGTCGCGCGCCAGCACGGCCATCCATTCGCGCACCGTGCGCTGGATCGCCATCGGCGTGAAGCGGTAGGCCGACGGCATCTCTTCCCAGACCAGCAATCCGAGGCGGTCGGCCCAGTAGAGGTAGCGCGGCTGCTCGACCTTCTGGTGCTTGCGCACGCCGTTGAAGCCCATCGCCTTGGCCAGCAACACGTCGCGGCGCAGCGCTTTGTCGCTCGGTGCCGCGAGCAACGTGTCGGGCCAGTAGCCCTGGTCGAGCACCAGGCGCAACAGATACGGCCGACCGTTCAGCATGAAGCGGTCGCGCAGGATGTTCACGGTGCGCAGCGCGGCATACGACGAGAACGAATCGATCAGTTCCGTGCCGGCCCAGAGCCGGATCTCGACGTCGAACAGCGTCGGCCGTTCAGGACTCCACAGCAGCTCGTTGCGGAAGTCGTCGATGCCGGGATCGGACAGCGCGATCTGCCGGTCGATGTCGCGGTCGACCACACGGTAGCGGTCGTGCGCCAGCACGCGCTCGCCGCAGGTCAGCCGGACCTCGAGCGCAAGGTCCGCCTCCGGATCGCCGCCGATCTCGGCTTGCAGCCGGAGCGCGAAGTTCTCGACCGAAGGCGTCCAGCGCAGCGCCGAGACGTAGGTCCGGCCGACCTGCTCGAGCCAGACCGTCTGCCAGATGCCGGTGGTCCGCGGGTACCAGATGCCGTGCGATTCGGGCTGCCAGTCCTGCTTGCCGCGCGGCTTGGCGAGATCGAGCGGATCGTCCTCGACCTGGACCGTGATCGTCTGCGACCTCGATGCGTTCAGCAGCGCGGTGATGTCGGCCGAGAATGGCGTGTGGCCGCCTTCGTGATCGACCGCGAAGACGCCGTTGACCCAGACGCGCGCGTTGTAGTCGACGGCTCCGAAGTGCAGGATCGTTCGACCCGGATGCGGTGCGAGCTCGAAGTCGCGTTCGTACCAGCAGCCGGGATGAAAGCCCGTGTCGCCGATGCCGCTCGCGGTCGACTCGGGTGGAAACGGGACCTCGATGAGGAGCGGCCAGTCCTCGATGTCCGACGGGTGGGCGCTGCGTCGCTCGTCGTCATAGCGAAAGCGCCAGGCACCGTTCAGGGAAAGCCATTGCGGCCGCTGCAGTTGCGGCCGGGGGTATCCGGTCTCCAACACACCTCCTCGTTTGTGTCGTGCGGATCATCGGCTGCGACGGAATAACCGCGACCACTTCGCGGTAATCGATCGGAAGCAAAGGGCGGCGAAAGAGGAGTTTGCAGAACCCCTTGCCGACACGCGTGCGTCACGCGCGAAGGTGAGGTGGCCTCAGGAAGGCACGAGGCTGGTCGCCGCCTCTTCTGTCGTCTGCGGCGCCTCAGGCAGCGGCTGTCGGCTTGTGACGCGCCGTGCGCTGCGGCAGCACGAACTCGAGCAGCAGCGCATTGACCCGCTCGACCTCCTCGTGGTGGAGCCAGTGGGTGGCCTCGGGCAGGTGGATCACCTCGACCGCATCGCACACGCCGGCGCTTTCCTCGGCAAGGCCGGGCTCGAGCGCGCTGTCGCGGTCACCCCAGATCACCCGCACCGGCACCGCGATGCGATTCGGCGCGCCGGTCGGCTGCAAGGCCATCGCGCGGTACCAGTTGAGCATCGCGGTCATCGCGCCCGGCTGCGTCCACGCGTCGCGGTAGACCTGCAGATCCTCGGCACTGAAGGCGCCCGGCCGGCTCGAACGCTCGAGCGCGGCGACCAGCAGGCCGCAGTCCCAGCTCGTCAACGACAGTTCCGGAATCACCGGCAGCTGGAAGTAGCCGACATAGGCACTCTTGATCCATTGCAGCGGATGACCCCGCGCGAAGCGCGCGGCGACGCCGAGATGCGGGGCGTTGAGAATCGCCATCCGCTCCAGCGCGGCCGGCCGGGTCGATGCCAGATGCCAGGCAACGATGCCGCCCCAGTCGTGGCCGATGAGTGTGAAGCGGCGGTGGCCGAGCGCGGCGGCCAGCTCGACGACGTCGTCGGCGAGCGCGTCGATCGTGTACGAGCGGACGCCGATCGGCTTCTCGGTCCGGCCGTAGCCGCGCTGATCCGGCGCGATGGCGCGCAGCCCCGCGGCGCCGAGTGCGGCGAGCTGGTGCCGCCACGCATGAGCGCATTCCGGAAAACCGTGCAGCAGCAACACGGGCGGCCCGGCTTCCGGACCGCAGGCGGCCACATGGAAGCGCAGTCCGTTCGCGGCGACCGTCAATGTCTCGATCGGTGGCGTTGAGGATGAAGCAGCCATTCAAGGAGACAGGCAATCGCTGTGCGCAGGTGCTTGCGGGTGCCTGCACGATACGCCGCCGACGCCGACAAGTCGTCCGCGGGTCGTCAATCGTCGTCGAGCTCGGCGTCGGCCGAGAGCAGCTCCTCCTGGCGGGCACTCATCTCGGCGCCAAGCGACTCCAGGTCGAGCTCGGCATCGCGAACCTGCGGGAACAGCTCGCCTTCTTCTTCCTGAACGTGGTGGTTGACGTACTCGCCGAGCACGTTGACCCGCGCGTCGTACAACGAATCGCCCGGGTCGGAGTCCTGGATCTGCGCGATCAGGTCCTTGGCGGCCTGGTGCTCGACCTCGGCCTCGTCGAGCAACTTCGTGTCGTCGAGCGCGTCGCGAACGGCCGGGTAGAAGATCTCTTCCTCGATCGCGGCATGGACTGTCAGCATCGTGCAGATCTCCTCGGCGAGGCTCTGCTTGTCGGTGGTCATCGAGCCGGCGTCTTCGGCGAGTGCCTTGTACTGCTCGAACAGCTCGTTGACCTCCGCATGGTCGTTGGTCAGCAGCGTGATCGCGTCGGTCTGCGACGAGTCGGTGTCTCGGGATGTGGCCTGTTTCATGAATGTCCTCTGAAGTGTCAGCACGGCGACGTCGGCAACTGGTGTTCCCGTGCCGAGCGCGACGGGTGATCCGCCTTCTGGCGCGTCGAAGCCGACAGGAAAGGCAAGTGCGACGCGCAATCGGTCGGCGTTGCCGGTGTTGATGTGCTGATCCTCGACCTGGTTGTCGGCACGCTGCTGCGAAGGCGTGGCGATTCGGTAGCCAGGGCACACCCCTTGCTGAATCGCGAGTCCAACCAAGGACTTGCATGCCCACGACCACGAAGAACCCGACAACCCAGACCAAGACTGCCGCAGAGAACACAAGGACGGGTGATTTCCTGCGCGCTCCGCTTCAGGAAACCAGGGCCATGACCGGAGGCTGGCTGGAGATGGTGCAAGCTCACCATCTGATGATCGAACAGGCCTTCGATGCGCTGATCGAGTCCGGCGGCAACGACTTTTCCGGCTGTGTCGCGCTTCACAAGCGACTCGCTTACCTGCTCACCGCCCACTCGGTGGCCGAAGAGAACGTGCTCTATCCCGCGCTCGCGATGTGCAACCTTCAATCCGAGTCGGACCGGCTCTATCTCGACCAGGCGCACGCCAAGGTGATGAACGCGGTCCTCGACATGTCGAACGAGAAGTGCGGCGCCGAATGGCTCGACAAGGTCGCGCAGCTGAAGGCTGCAGTGATCCAGCACGCCAAGGTCGACGAAGAGGGCGATCTCTATCCGCGTCTGGCGAGCGCCATCGACAAGGACACGGCCGACAAGCTGGACATGGCCTACCGGCGGGAGTTCGTGGCGGTCAAGCCGCTGGGCTGAACTGAACCGCCGGCGCAAGAATTACCGCAACGGGGTCCACGACCGGTTCGTTTCGGCCGTCCTGATGAGCCGGCGCTCCACCTCCGCGCGGTCCTTCCGTGCAGCGGGCACGACGGCCTGCCGCTCGGCAGAGGCAGCAGCAAGACAGCTTGCATGAACTCGGGCATTCCGGGCGTCTACGCCCCTGCGGCGCGGCTGCTACGACCATGCTCTCCGTCGTTTGGCTCGATGCGTTGCTCGCCTCGAGGTTGTCGCCTTGCCGCGAGCCAAGTCGCAGAAGGCGTGCAAGACAGTCGCTACTGCCGCCGCGCGGCTACCAAGCGCACCGACCGTGCCGGCTCACCGCACTGCACCCGACACCAGCCCGCTCGGGCGCGCGTCTTCCGTGCCATGGCTCGGCACCGATGCGCTTCCAACCCGTCCCACGATCGGCAGCTTCACGCCGTTCGGACTGACGCCGAAGTTCAAGCCGAGCAGGTTGAACTCGAGGCCGTCGACGGCGCTGATGGCCAGGCCGAGCACGCCGCCGAGCGAGACCTGGAAGCCGCTGCCGCTCGGTGCGGCGCCGAAGATGGCGCTGCCGAGGTAGTCCTTGCCGATCGCGGTGGACGGCAGATCGACTGCGAGCTCGGGCACGGCGCGCGCAATCCAGGCGGTGAACGTGTTCGAGTTCGGGCCCGGCCACGCGCGGTATTCGGCGCCGTACGGGTAGCTGTGCGCCGCCTTGTCGATGCGCTCGATCAGCGCGTCGACGCCGGGTCCGCGTCGGTCGACGTAGAGCTCGGGCGCCGCGCCGAACCAGCGCGCGTCGGGAGATCGACTGTGGACGACGAGCGCGCTTTCCGACCAGCGCAGCCTCCATCCGACCACTTCGTAGACCGTCCACGTCTCGGCATCCGCCGGCTTGACGGCCACCCACGTGTGGACGCCGAAGATGCCCTTGGCGCCGACCGTGCGGGCGCCGTACACCTGGACCACCGCTTCCTTCACTTCGGCTGGGTCAGGCGCGAGCCCGACCGGCTCGCGGCTGGCGGTGCGCCAGTCGGAACGGAGGTGCATGCATGACGTGACCCCCGTGATGGCGGTGATCACGACCGCGTAGAGGGCGAACCGGAAGGGACGTTGCATGCGGGTCGGAGGGACGGGCCGGTCGGTCGAAGCAACCGCGCGGCACGGTGCGGGCGGGTACCGGTCACCCATCAGCGATCGACTTTACCCTCGCGCACGAGAAACCCTTCGGCCCCTCGGATCATGGCGGATCAAGTCACCGGCGCGGGGTTGAACAGCACCAGCGCGTTGTGCAGCTTCCATTGCTCGGCCCACGTCTTCTTGCGGCCGCTCGCGACGTCGAGCATCGTGCGGAACATCTCCCAGCCGACGTCCTCGATCGTCGCGTCGCCGTCGGCGATGCGGCCGGCGTTGATGTCCATCAGGTCGTGCCAGCGACGCGCGAGGTCGCTGCGCGTCGCGACCTTGATCACCGGCACCGCGGCCAGGCCGTAGGGCGTGCCTCGGCCGGTCGTGAAGACATGCAGGTTCATCCCCGCGGCCAGCTGCAGAGTGCCGCAGATGAAGTCGCTGGCGGGCGTCGCGGCGTAGACGAGGCCGCTGCGGATGCCGCGGTCGCGCAGCTTTTCGCCGGGCGACAGCACGCCGGTGATCGGCGCACTGCCGCTCTTGATGATCGAGCCCATCGCCTTCTCGACGATGTTCGAGAGGCCGCCCTTCTTGTTGCCGGGGGTCGTGTTCGCGCTCCGATCGACCCGTCCCTTCTCGAGGTAGGCGTCGTACCAGGCCATCTCGCGGATCATCGCGTCGGCGACCTCCGGAGTCGATGCGCGCGAGGTGAGCTGGTCGATCCCGTCGCGCACTTCGGTCACTTCCGAGAACATCACGGTGGCACCGGCGCGCACCAGCAGGTCGCTGCAGAAGCCAACGGCCGGGTTCGCGGTCACGCCGCTGAACGCGTCGCTGCCGCCGCACTGCACGCCGACCACGAGCTCGCTGGCCGGCACCGGCTCGCGGCGGCGCGCGTCGAGGCGCTCGAGGTGTTCCTCGGCGGTGGTCATGATCGCATCGATCATCGACATGAAGCCGACGTGCGCATCGTCCTGCAGGCAGACGACGTCGAGCGTCGCCTCGCCGGTCGCGCCGATGTCGGCGACGTTGCGCTCATCGACGATCTCGAAGCTGCCCGGCGGCAGCAGGCGCTCCGGCTGCAGCTTCTCGCAACCGAGGCTGACGACCATCACCTCGTTGCCGAAGTTCGGGTTCAGCGAGATGTTGCGCAAGGTGCGGATCGGCACCACCGCGTCGGGTGCGTCGATCGCGACGCCGCAGCCGTAGGTGTGCTCGAGGCCGACCACATCGTCGACGTTCGGGTACTTCGGCAGCAGCTCCTGCTTGATGCGCTGGACCGCGAAGTCGACGACGCCGGCGACACATTGCACGGTCGTCGTGATGGCGAGGATGTTGCGCGTGCCGACCGAGCCGTCGGCATTGCGGTAGCCCTCGAAGGTGTAGCCCTCGAGCGGCTCGAGCGGTGCGCGCTTGACCGTGGCGATCGGCAGCCCTTCGAGCGAGCGCGCCGCCGGCATCTCGAGCAGCCGCTCGTGGACCCAGCTGCCCTTGCGGATCGGCTTGGCGGCGCGGCCGATCACCACGTCGTAGCGCCGCACCGGGTCCCCGGCGGCCATGTCGACCAGCGCCACCTTGTGCCCCTGCGGCACGCGCTCGACCAAGGTCAGTCCGTCGGCGAACGAGGTGCCGGCAGGCAGACCGCCGTCATTGGCGACGATGGCGACGTTGTCCCGCTCGTGCATGCGGATGTAGAGGGGCTCCATGCGCGTGAATCTCCGTGTAGTGCCAAGCGAATCAAGCGGCCACCGCGGAACCGGCTCTGCCGGGCCGCCGGTGGCGCCCCCTGGGGGGAGGCGCCGAAGGCGCTTCGGGGGGGACCGATCTATTCAGCCGTGATCTTGCCGACCTCGATGACCTTCTTCCAGCGCGCGAACTCGCTCGCCTGGAACGCGGTGAACTGCTCGGGCGTGTTGCCGACGATCTCGAAGCCGAGCTCCAGCAGCTTCGGCTTGACCGCGGGGTCGTTCAGGCCCGCGACCAGCGCGTCGTGCAGCTTGCCCTTGATGTCGGCCGGCAGGCCCTTCGGCGCGGCGAACGCCTGCCACGAATAGACCGTCACGCCCTTGATGCCGAGCTCTTCCATCGTCGGGACGTCGGGCAGCAGCGGAGAGCGCTTCGAGCTCGTGATCGCGAGCGCGCGCAGCTTG
>JBDSAB010000253.1:0-4442 GCA_039922395.1 Caldimonas sp. | reverse complement strand
GCTTCGCGCTCGAGCCGGCCCTTCTCCATCTCGCTGAGCTGGTACTCCCAGTTGCCGGTCAGCTCGGGCTTGGTCAGGTCTTCGACGCCGAGGCCGCGCAGCAAGGTCATCAGCTGGAACGCCTTCGCGCCTGGCACCAGCTCGCGGCCCTCGCGGTGGATGTACTTCTCGTAGATCAGCCCCTCGATGATGGCGGCGCGGGTCGCCGGCGTGCCGAGGCCCTTCTCCTGCATCGCCTCGCGCAGCTCGTCGTCGTCGATCAGCTTGCCGGCGCCTTCCATCGCACTCAGCAACGTGGCTTCGGTGTAGCGCGCCGGCGGCTTGGTCTTCAGCGCCTTGACGTCGACGCTCTCGGTGCGCGCCAGCTCGCCGGCGGCCACCGCGACCAGGTTGGCATCGTCCTCCTGGGCATCGCGGCCGTAGATCGCAAGCCAGCCGGGCTTGACCATCACCTTGCCGTTGGTCTGGAACGCGTACTCGCGAGCCGCCGCCGCGACGGTCGAGATGCGCGTCGTCACCATGAATTCGGCCGGCGGGAAAAACACCGCCATGAAGCGCTTCGCGACCATGTCATACAGCTTCGCCTCGATCTCGGTCAGGCTCTTCGGCGGCAGCAGGGTCGGGATGATCGCGAAGTGATCCGAGACCTTCGCGTTGTCGAAGATCCGCTTGTTCGGCTTGACGTAGCCCTCCTTCAGCGCCGTCTTCGCGTGCGCCGCGAGCGCGCGCAGCGGACCGGGCATCGTCTCGGTCGAGATCATCTTCATCGTGTCGCGCGCGACGGCGACGTAGTCCTCGGGCAGCGCCTTGCTGTCGGTGCGCGGATAGGTCAGCACCTTGTGCTTCTCGTAGAGCGCCTGCGCGATCGACAGGGTCGTCCGGGCCGAGAAGCCGAAGCGCGAGTTCGCTTCGCGCTGCAACGTCGTCAGGTCGAACAGTCCCGGCGGTGCCTGCGTGCTCGGCTTCGCCTCCTCGGTGACGCGCGCCGGCTGGCCCTGCACGGCCTCGGCGATCTCGCGCGCCAGCGCCTCGTTCCAGACGCGGTCGGAGCGCGCATCGGGGTCGACGTCGATCTCGGGCCGCGCTTCGGCCGGCGGCATGCCGGTCAGCACGCCCTTCTTCCAGGCCGGATCGAACCATTTGCCTTCGTATTCGCCGGCCTGCACCGCGAAGCTGGCGCGGATCTCCCAGTAGTCGCGCGAGACGTGCTTGCGAATCTTCTCCTCGCGCTCGACCATGATCGAGAGCGTCGGCGTCTGGACGCGCCCGACGGTCGTCAGGAAGAAGCCGCCGTCGCGCGAATTGAACGCGGTCATCGCGCGCGTGCCGTTGATGCCGACCAGCCAGTCGGCCTCGGATCGGCAGCGCGCCGCATCGGCGAGCGGCAGCATCTGCTTGTCGCTGCGCAGGTGCTCGAAGCCGTCGCGGATGGCGGCCGGCGTCATGCTCTGCAGCCAGAGCCGCCTGACCGGGTGCTTGGCCTTCGCGTGCTGCTGGATCAGCCGGAAGATCAGCTCGCCCTCGCGCCCGGCGTCGCAGGCGTTGATCAGCTCGGTGACGTCCTTGCGCTTGACCAGCTTCAGGATCGCGTTGAGACGCGACTTGGTCTTGTCGATCGGGTTCAGCTCGAAGTGCGGCGGGATCACCGGCAGGTTCGCGAAGCTCCACTTGCCGCGCTTGACGTCGTACTCCTCCGGCGCCTTGATCTCGAGCAGGTGGCCGACCGCCGACGTGACGATGTGGTGCTCGCTCTCGAAGTACTCGTCGTGCTTGTCGAACTTGCCGGCGACGGGCGTCAGCGCGCGCACGATGTCCTGGGCGACCGACGGCTTCTCGGCAATGATCAGTGACTTGGTCATGGTTCCTTCTTCGGTCCTCTTTCATGCGACTCGCATCGCATCCCTACAATTGCCGGCTTCTCGCGCGCACGTGTACACACGCGCGCGCACCCATGAATTCAATGTACATAAAGAATCCGATGACGGAAGGCCATGTCCCCAGCACGTTCGAACCTGCCGCCGGCAAGGAGAAGCGAATCGGCCCGCGCATCCAGGTGCGTAGATCCGGCGTGCACGGAAAGGGCGTGTTCGCGCTAGGTTCGTTCGCCAAGGGTGAGCGCATCGTCGAGTACACCGGGCAGATCATCACGTGGAAGGAAGCGTTGCGGCGCCATCCGCACGACCCCGCGGACCCGAACCATACCTTCTACTTCCACATCGACGACGGCCGAGTCATCGACGGCAAGTTCGGCGGCAATGCGGCGAAGTGGATCAACCACTCGTGCCAGCCGAACTGCGAGACCGACGAGGACGAGGGTCGCGTCTGGGTCAAGGCCAAGCGCGCGATCAAGCCCGGCGAGGAGCTGAACTACGACTACGGCTTGATCCTCGACGGCCGCCATACCGCGAAGGTCAAGAAAGAGTTCGAGTGCCGCTGCGGCAGCCGCAAGTGCCGCGGCACGCTGCTCGCGCCGAAACGCTGACGTCGCGATGGCCGCGCTCGCGCTGCACTGGAACGCCGAGGCGCTTCGGTCGCAGCTCGCAGCGCGCCGGCCCGCGATCGACCTCGAGATCGTCGCCGAGACCGGCTCCACCAACACCGACCTGCTCGAGCGCCTGCGGGCCGTGCCTTTCGCGCCGTGTCTGCGCGTTGCCGAACATCAGAGCGCCGGCCGCGGACGCCATGGGCGGCACTGGCATGCCGAGCGCGGCACTGCGTTGACCTTCTCGCTCGCGCTGCCGATCGCGCGCGCCGACTGGTCCGGCCTGTCGCTCGCCATCGGCGTCGCAGTCGCCGATGCTGTCGAGCCGTCGCCTGGCGCGCCGCGCATCGGGCTCAAGTGGCCGAACGACCTGTGGCTGCTCGACGCACCCGGCCGCGGCCGCAAGCTCGGCGGCATCCTGATCGAGACGGCGCCGTCAGGAGCCGGACGCGTCGCGGTCGTCGGCGTCGGTCTGAACCTCGTCGGATCGCACGGCGACGCCGCCCCCTTCGGATCGGGCTACGCGTCGCTCGACGAGCTGATCGATGCGGCCGATGCGCCCACGACATTGGCCCGGGTCGCGGGTCCGGTTCTGGATGCGATCGAGCGCTTCGAGCGCGCCGGCTTCGACGCCTTCCACGCACGCTTCAGCGCCCGCGACCTGCTCGCAGGCCGGCCGATCCGGACCACCGATCGACGCGCTGCGGATGGCATCGCCGCAGGCGTCAGCGGCGATGGTGCGCTGCTGGTTCGCGCCGCCGACGGAACGCTGCACGCGATCGCCAGCGGCGAAGTCAGCGTGCGGATCGACGCAGCCGCGACCGCGACACCATGCTGAGAGCGCTGGTCGTCCTGCTGCTGATCGCCAACCTGGCGTTCTTCGGCTGGACCCAGGGCTGGCTTGACGGCATCGTCGGCGTCAGCGCGCGGGGCGATCGCGAGCCGGAGCGGCTGGCCAACCAGGTCAATGCGGATCGCATCGTCATCCTCTCCGCGGCCAACGCCGTGTTGCCCGCGGCCCAGTTGGTGTGCCTCGAGGCGGGGCCGTTCAGTCCGAGCGAGGCGGCCGCAGCCGAAAGCGCGCTGCAGGGCATCGCGCCCGCCGGCAGCTGGGTCAACGTGCGCACCGAGCGGCCGGGCACGTGGGTCGTCTACATGGGCAGCTACCCGGACCGCGAGACGCTGCGTCGCAAGGAGGACGAGATCCGCCGCCTGCGGCCCGACTACGAGGAGGTGTCGCTGCCGAGCGAAGGCGAGTTCGGCCTGTCGCTCGGCCGCTTCGAGGATCGCGCGCTCGCCGAACGCGCGCTGATCCAGGTCCAGCAGCGCGGCATCCGGACCGCACGCGTCGTGCAGGCGAGTGCGCCGGCGCTGTTCCACATGCTGCGGATCGAACGCGCCGATGCGGCGCTCGCGAGCCAGCTCACGAGCGCGAAGGCCGATGCGCTCGGCAAGGGCTTCTACGACTGCGCGAGGCCGGAGACGTCCCAGCGCTGAGGTCGGCGCTGTGCATCGACGCGGAGGGCCAAGCGCTGATCGCCGGCGTTGAGGCCGGCGCCGAAAACGCCGGCGCAGAGGCAGCGCTAGGAACGGCTTCGCGTCCCTGGCACGATCCGCAGCGCGACGACCGCGGCCGCCAGCAGCGCAAGCCAGCCGGCGCCCAGCGCGCCGCCACCCCCGCCTCCACCGTTGTTCGGCGCATCGGCCACATCGACCGAGACCGCTTCGCTCGACACGACGCCGCTGCTGTCGGTGACGGTCAGGCTGACCGTTAACGTGCCGGCGCCGGTGGTGACCGCGGTCGCCGTCGGGCTGGTCGCCCCCGTCAGCGACGGCACGATGCTGCCGCCGCTCGTCACCGTCCACTGGTAGCTCGCGATGGTGCGGCCGGCCGGCAGGATCGACGACGCGGAGCCGAAGGTGACGGTCTGGCCGGCGGTCGGCGTCGCCGGATCGACGC
>JBDSAB010000252.1:0-3692 GCA_039922395.1 Caldimonas sp. | reverse complement strand
ATTGCTCGATCGCACTCTGGGTGAACCCTTGGGGCTGGACCGTCCGGGAACGTGAGACTGATACGCTGGCTGAGCCTTCAACAGGAGAAGGCTCATTGTCAGCGCCGATTTCAAGTTGACCCACCCTGCCGATCTCAGCTTGACCCAGGAAGGGGAGCCGGCGATGTAGCTGCCGGCTGTGGGTAACTGTAGTTCTTTCCTCCTTTCACGCGCTGCTCGAGATTGCTGTGTGTCGCTTTGCCCGCGAGCGCGGGTCGTCACCCGGAGACAGTTGGCGACACCGATGGATGCGGCCTGTTGCCCTTGCGCTCGGTCGCGCGAGCCTTGATCCGCTTCTTCGTGTTGGTCGTCGCCTGTGTGACGCGGTAGCTGTCGTTGCCGGTCTCCACGATGTGGCAATGGTGCGTGAGCCGGTCCAAGAGTGCCGTCGTCATCTTGGGGTCCACGAACACGCTGGACCATTCCGCGAAGTCCAGGTTGGTCGTGATCAGCACGCTCGTGTGCTCGTACAGTTGGCTCAGCAGATGGAAGAGGAGTGCTCCGCCGGCCTGGCTGAAGGGCAGGTACCCGAACTCGTCCAGGATGACCGCGTCCAGGCGCAGCATGCTCGCGGCAATGCGGGGCCGCATTGATCGTTGTCGAGACGCTGCTGCGCAGTCCGAGGATTCGCGCCCCACCAGCATCATGAGCCGTCCCATCAGCCGACACAGCGCGCGCTCGCCGACCACTCGCCTTCACAGGTCGGCGTGGTTGCACACGGCCTGTCGCGCCCAAGCCCGACGTTGCGACGCCGCTTTGCAACCTCAGACATGGCCGTCGCCACCTCACCGAGCGCCTCGGGCCGAGTTCGACCGCGACCACGGCTTGCACCCGCGCATCGCCGTGCACGACACCGCCGCCCAAATCCCCATAGCGCCGTAGCGCCCACCCGACCTGCCGCGGACCATGTCGCGGCTTCCTCCCTTGGGGCTTATCCAACATCCGCCCTCCAGCCGTGGCGCACCGCCGCCATGGAGCAGTGCACGGGCGGATATCGGATCAACCTAAACACTTGCTGTCGTTCGCGAACGGCAGCTTCGCAGCGGTTACTTTCGTGTCGTTCGAAGACCACGGATCTTCAAAGACCGCCGAGGATCGGGACGCCGGCGGCTTGGGCGTACTAGCAAATTTGTGCCTGCGATTGCTGTATGTGCCTCAGTGACCTAGGATCGCTCGCGCGGGCCGTAGGATGTATCGATGACTACTGAATCAATCGGTCGGCCCGAAGTAGCAAAGAGCCGGGTACCGTCAGGCCCAGCAGCTTGGCGGTGTGTAGGTTGATCGCGAGCTCGAACTTGGTCGGGCCCTCGACTGGAATCGCGCTGGGTTTCCCGCCCTTGATGATCTTGTCGACGAAAACAGCGAGCCGCGCGTAGAGATCCGAAAAGTTCACCGCATAGGCCATCAGTCCGCCGCCTTCGACGAACTCACTGCCGGGATAGGAGGCGACGAGTCCGCGGCCGTTCAATGCATCGACCAGGAGACGCTGGTGACCTTGCATCAAGCCGTCCGCGCCAACAACCACTCCGTCGATCTTGCCATCGGCTGCGCGATCTGCCGCCCGAAGGATGTCGCTTTCAACGCTCACATCGATAAGCACGGCCTGAAGGCGTAGCGCCCGCGCCGCTTCCTGCATGGCTTGCCATTCGGGAGGAGCAGCGGGGTTCGCCATGTTGTGGATCATGGCTACTCGCGATAGTCGGGGCGCCAGCTCCTTGAGCAGTTCCAGGCGCTTGGCCGTCAACTCGGTGCTGAATGTCGTCACTCCGGTCACATTGGACCCGGGTCCGAATCCAACCACCACGGCTTGCGGGCCGCCCATCGTGGCCATCACCACCGGTATCGACGACGTGGCGCTCGTCGCCGCCAGAGTGGCAGGTGTGCCCCTGCTGAGAATCACGTCGACCTTAAGCCGCACGAGGTCCTGCGCCAAATCTCGGAACCGCTCCGCCCGGCCATCGGCAGAACGGTATTCGATGCGCAGATTTCGGCCCTCGATGTACCCCAGCTGTCGCAAGCCGCTGCGCAAGGCGTCGAGATTTCTGGTGTTTTGATGCTCGGCAATCGCCTCGAGCACGCCGACCCGCCAGACCTTGGGCGATGAGTGTGCCTGGGCTGCAAGTGGACCAGTGGGGCAACCGACGGCCAAGATCCGGGCGAAGGTCCGCCTATTCATCTCACGACGCAGCGCGCGCGGGGCACGAAATACCACGCCGGTCTACGCGCCACGTCGTGCCTAAAGACGCTTCAGGCCGCTTGGTGAGTTCAGTGTTCACATAAGGTGGCCGTGCCAGCGCTACCGTGAGACTGCGATGCCGCGAGCCATGGCCGGGCTTCCGGGCGACAGACCACACCAGCACAGCGTCCCCGCGGGCCAATGAGGACGCAACTCGGCGCATCACTCGATCACCTCCTCAGCCTGCAGCAGCATCGACTGCGGCATCGTGAGGCCGAGCGCCCTGGCCGCCTTCAGGTTGATCACCAGATAGAAGCGGCTGGGCTGCTCGACCGGCATGTCACCCGGCGCCGCACCGTTGAGAATGCGGTCCAGAAAGTAGGGCAGGCGCCGCACCTCGTCTTCAATCTTCCAGCCGTAGGAAAAGAGCACTCCCGCGCGGACCAATTCGTTGAACGGGTTGATCATCGGCAGCCGATGTTCGAGCGACAGCGCCCCAAAACGCGCAGCATGGGCAGGCAGGAAGGCCTGCCCAAGAAGGCTCACGGCGTCGACGCGATCGGCAGCCAGCGCCGCGAACGCGCCGTCAACGTCCTGCGGTGAGCGCATCGCCACTGGCCGTAGCAGCAGCCCCAGACGCTGCGCCACGGGCTCCGCGCCCGCCATCACGTCGACATGAGGCGCGAATGCGGGATTTAGCAGCACGCCGATGCGCTTCGCCCCCGGCACCGCCTGCTTAAGCAGGGCGAGGGTTTTGCCGAACAGGCCCTCGGCCAGACCGCCCTGACCGGTGACATTGCCACCCGGACGTGACAGGTTGCTGACGAAGCCCGAGCCGACCGGGTCGCCGACGGTGAGGAAGACGATCGGGATCGTCGATGTCGCTTTCATCACCGGTCCCATGGCCAGTGAGCCCGAGACGACGATCACGTCGACCCGGCGCTGTACCAGTTGAGCCGCCAAGCCCGGAATGCGCTCGACGCGACCCTCATAGTGCAGCGATTCCAAGACGTAGTTGCTGCCTTCGATCCAGCCGCGTTCGCGCATCGCCCCGGTGAACACGGCGCGGACTGGCGCGGTCGCCAAAGGTTGGCTGGTGATCCAGCCAATCTGCGCAACACGCGCGGGCGTCTGGGCCCAAGCGTAGCCGGCGCGGGTTAGGCCGGCGGCTACTGCGGCAAGGACGAGTCGACGTCGTGCGTTCATTCGATCACCTCGTCGCGCTCAGCTGCAACGACTGCGGGATTCAGACCGAGCGCCTTGACCCTCTTCATGTTGCGCACCAATTCAAGCTTCGTCGGCTTCTCGATCAGCAACCAAGCCGGCTGGGCGCCCACGAATCGTTCTGGCTGGGCCAGAGCCAGAATACACCGCAAGGCGACCGAGCAGGCGTCTCAGCGCATGCATCATGGGCTCCTTCGGAGCCCAGTCGTGGTACGGAGCTGTCTATTCGCGCCGACGTGAGTCCAAGAGCATG
>JBDSAB010000251.1:0-21643 GCA_039922395.1 Caldimonas sp. | reverse complement strand
GCAAACACCAGGAGAACGAAATGATTCAAAACGTCGGAACCCTCGATCGCGTGATTCGAATCCTCGCTGGCGCGGCGCTGATCGCGGCAACCGTGCTTGGCTTCATCGGCGCCTGGGGCTGGTTGGGCATCGTGCCGCTCGCCACGGGATTGTTCCGGATATGTCCCGCTTACTTGTCGTTCGGCTTCAGCACCTGCTCCACGAAAAGCCACGGGGCCAGTTCGTGAGTGCCCGCGACAGCACCATGTCTGATCACACCGACTTTCACAGGCTGACTCGATCCGTGTCATCGGGCCTCGCAACGTTGAGGGCGAGCACACCCGAGGTCATGAAGAGTTTCCACGATCTTGGGCGCGCTGCCACCGCCGATGGCGTGCTCGACAGGAAGACGAAAGAGCTGATTGCGATGGCCCTCAGCGTGGCCTCCCGATGCGATCCGTGCATCGGCTTTCACATGCAGACGCTGGTCAAGATGGGTGTGACGCGGCAGGAAATCGACGAGATGCTGGGCGTCACGACCTACATGGGCGGTGGTCCTTCCCTCATGTATGCCGCCAGTGCCATCGCCGCCTTCGATGAGTTCTCGCGCACCCCGCCGGCGTGAGGGCGCGGGGGATGTCGATATGGAAATCAAAGTTCTGGTATCGGCGCTGAAGCCGGACCCCGTCGGATTCCTGAACCACCCGACCCGAAATCTATTCTTCACGGGGAAAGGCGGGGTCGGCAAGACCTCACTTTCGACCGCAGCCGCGCTGACACTTGCGGACGCGGGCAAGAAGGTGCTTCTCGTCAGCACCGACGCGGCATCGAACCTGGACGAGATGCTCGGCATCCGGCTTCGCAACGCACCCGTGCGCGTGCCAGGCGCTCCCGGCCTGTCGGTGCTGAACATCGACCCTGACAATGCCGCGGAGTCGTATCGCCAGCGCGTGCTGGCACAGATGGGGGAAGGTGCCAGCGCAGAAGAGCTGTCGATCGTGCGCGAGCAGCTATCGGGCGCCTGCACCACCGAGATCGCCTGCTTCGACGAGTTCTCGTCCCTCTTGGCAGACGGCGCTGAGGATTACGACCACATCGTATTCGACACGGCACCGACGGGGCACACCTTGCGGCTGCTCAGCCTGCCCAGGGCTTGGACCGGGTTCCTCGACGGCAACGACCGCAGCGCCTCCTGCCTGGGGCCGCATTCGGGCTTGAAGATCGAGGAGGTGCGGTTTAAGGCGGCGCTGGACGCCTTAAGCGACCGAACAAAGACCACGGTGATCCTGGTGACGCGGCCGGACAAGGGTGCCATCGCCGAGGCAGCGCACACATCGGACGAGTTGCGTGTGCTGGGCCTGAACAACCAGCGGCTCGCAATCAACGGGGTGTTCCACGCCGGTGAGCGCACCGACGCCGTGGCCTGTGCCATCGAGGACCTGGGGCAGCAGGCGCTGGACGCAATGCCTGCGTCGCTGCGTGCAATGCCGCAGGACTGCGTCCCCCTGCGTGCCTTCGACTGCGTCGGCCTGCCCGCCTTGCGAGCACTGCTCAGCACCGGCGCCGGTCCGACCACGGCGCCCATGACTTCGGTTGTGGTCGCCAATGAAAAACTTCGAGGCCTGGACGCGCTGGCCGACGAGTTGGCGACAGCCGGGCACGGGCTGATCATGGTGATGGGCAAGGGAGGTGTCGGCAGACGACGGTCGCCGCCGCCCTGGCCTTGGGGCTGATCCAGCGTGGCAAGACCGTACACCTCAGCACCACCGATCCGGCGGCCCACCTGGCGGGCACACTGAATGGCGACGTGAAGGGATTGAACGTCAGCCGCATCGACCCGAAGGTCGAGACGCAGCGCTACATCGCCAAGATCATGGCGGCCAAGTCACCCAAGCTCGACGCAGCAGAGCAGGCGCTCCTGCTGGAAGACCTGGGATCGCCTTGCACTGAAGAGGTGGCTGTCTTCCACGCGTTCTCGCACATCGTCAGCGAGGGCCGTAGCGCTTTCGTCGTGCTCGACACCGCACCAACCGGGCACTCGATGTTGCTGATGGACGCGACCGGCGCCTACCACCGGCAGATCACGCGAGAGTTCGAAGGGCACGGCGCCGCGCGCGTGATCACGCCCTTGATGCGTCTGCAGGACGCCGCGTACACGAAGATCATTCTGGTCACGTTGCCGGAGGTGACGCCTGTGTCGCAGGCGGCTGCGTTGCAGGAAGACCTTCGCCGCGCCAGCATCGAGCCCTATGCATGGGTCCTCAACAAGAGCGTGCTGGCCGCCGGCACGCGCGACCCTTTGCTGGCCTCGCGACTGGCGGGTGAGCGCAAGCAGATGGAGCGGATGGCCGCCGGCCTGGCCAAGCGCATCTTCACGCTCCCTTGGCTGACCGTGCCGCCGATCGGTATCGCCGAGTTGTCCCACTTGGTCAGCAAACCATCGGCCGCTGCGGCGACCCACGACTGAACCCCACTCCACACACCATCGAGTTTCCCATGTACGGATTCACCAGCACGCTCACCGGCACGACATTCGATCGGGCCCTCACCCTGGTACTCGCTGCGCTGAAAGCTGAAGGCTTCGGCGTGCTGAGCGACATCGACGTGCAGCACGCCATGAAGGAGAAGCTCGGCGTCGACATGCCTCCCTATCGCATCCTTGGCGCCTGCAACCCGACACTGGCGCACCAGGCTCTGCAGGCAGTGCCCGACATCGGACTCCTGTTGCCCTGCAACGTGGTCGTGCGTGAGGAATCACCGGAGCGCGTAGTGGTCGGCTTTCTCGACCCGCAAATCATGGTGGCACTGGTTGGCAAGCCCGAGATGAAGGCCGTTGCGGACGCCGCTGAGCAGCGACTGCGCCGTGCGTGCGAGAGCCTCGGAGGCAGCACGAGCCGGGGTATCTGACGCGCGATGCGGGCCACGTGACGAACCGGTAGGCGATCGGCCTCAGCCGCTTCCACATACTGTTCCCCGGCGAATCGTGGAAGGCTGAATCCCGGCACTTGACGCTCAGCGACGACGCTTGCGTTCAAACCTGCGATCGAAGGGGCATGCGCCGGGCAGGTCGCGGGTGTCGGATCGCCGCCAGCGCGCGCTGCGATGTCTACGTCTGTCGCGCGCGCAGGCCCAGCGCGGCACCCAGCAAGACCGCCGCGGCCACCGCCGCGATGCCCAGCGCCAGGTCGCCTGCGGCGGGCACGCCGAAGTGGAGCAAGCGCCGGACGCCCGGCACCGCGACGGCCGCGGTCATTGCGAGTCCCGCTGCGGCCGCCACCGCCCAGAACGGCAACGCGCTCGAAGCAAGCAACGCGCGCCGTCCAATTCCGGCAGAGACGTTCACGGCGATGAGCAGCAGGTTGCCCACCGTCAGGCCGATGACGGCGAGTGTGCGCGCGATGTCGCCGTTGCGGCCGGCCTGGAGCGTCACGACGTAGATCGCCATCGTGGCTGCGAGCAGGCATCCGCCCTGAACGAGCCCTTGCCACAACATCGGCCAGCCGACGATTCCCTCGTCGGAGCGGCGCGGCGGCCTCTGCATCACTCGGGGGTCTTCCGGAGCCCCTTCGAAGGCCAAGGAACACACCGGATCGATGACCATCTCGGTGAGCACGACGTGTACCGGCAGCATCAGCGGTGGCAGGCCGAACATCAAAGGCAGCAGCGCCAATCCGGCGATCGGCACGTGGATCGCGGTGATGTAGATCATGACCTTGCGCAGGTTGTCGAAGATGCGCCGACCCATGCGCACGCCGCCAACAATGCGGCCGAAATCCTCGTCGAGCAGCACCAGACCGGCGGCCTCCCGTGCGACGTCGGTGCCACGCACGCCCATTGCGATGCCGATGTGCGCGGCCTTCAGCGCCGGCGCATCGTTGACACCGTCGCCGGTCATCGCCACGGTCTCGCCGTTGCGGCGGAAGGCCTCGACAAGACGCAGCTTTTGCTCTGGCATCACGCGCGCGAACACGCGGACGCGGCGCACGGCCTCCGAGAGCGCGGCGTCGTCCAGACACCCGATTTCGGCTCCGGTCAGGGCCCCGGCATCGACTTCGATGCCGGCCTGCCGCGCGATCGCGAGCGCAGTCGAGGCATGGTCACCCGTGATCATCGCCACTGTGATGCCCGCGTCGCGAGCCTGCGCCACCGCGGCGGGCACGCTCGGACGCAGAGGATCCTCGAATGCGACCAGGCCCAGCAGGGTGAAGTCGTAGTCGTGCTGTTCTTTCGCTGGCTCGCCATTCGCGGTCGAGCCCTCCGCCACAGCCAGCACTCGAAGCCCCTGGTCGGCAAGCCGACGAACCCTTGTCGATAGAGACTCGATGCGTTGCGGGTTCAGGTGGCAAAGTTGGAACACGGCTTCAGCTGCGCCTTTGGCAGCAATGCGGTGCAGGCCTGCCGTATCAGTCCATTCGTGCGACATCGCGAGCAGATCGGGGCTGAGCGGGAACTCGTGCATCAGGCGCCAGTCTGGGTGCAGGTGCTCCGTGTCGCGGAGGGCAACATCGCCGTGGTCGAGCAAGGCGCAGTCCATCGGGTCGATGCCGCCGCGCCTGGATGCCAGCATGCCGAACTCGAGCAGTCGATGCACGTCTTCGGGCAGCGGCGTGCCCGGCGTCACGGTGATGTCGGCGCGCTCGGTCACCAGCCGGCACAACCGCATGCGGTTCTCGGTGAGCGTGCCCGTCTTGTCTACACACAACACAGTGGCCGCGCCCAATGCCTCGATGACGGCCGGGCGCCGCGACAACACCTTGATGCGCGCAAGCCGCCAGGCTCCCAGTGCGAGGAACACGGTCAGCGCCATCGGGAACTCCTCCGGCAACATCGCCATGCCCAATGCGATGGCCGAGAGCACGCCTTGCATCCAGTCGCCGCGCTGCAATCCATACCAGATCACGAGCGCTCCACTGGTCACGATGGCGGCAGCGCCGAACAACTGCACCAAGCGCCGCAGGTGGCGTTGCAACGGCGTCGGCGAGGTCTCGATGCCTGCGAGTGACGCGCCGATGCGTCCGACCCGGGTATCGCGGCCGGTGGCGAGCACCTCGATCAAGCCGTGGCCGGAGACGGCCAGCGTGCTCGCATACACATGGGGCGTGTCGTCACCCTCGACCGGCTCAGTGCCTGCGCCCACAGGCAGCAGCGACTCCCGCTTTCGCACTGGCACCGACTCGCCCGTGAGCAGCGACTCGTCGACTGCCATGCCGCTCGCCCGGCGGGCGATGCCGTCGGCGGCGAGCCGCTCGCCTTCGCCCACCAGAAAGAAGTCTCCCGGCACCAGCTCGCGCGCCGCGATGCGGCGCACCTGGCCGCCCCGCACGACGCGCACCTGCGGCGAAGCCAGCACTCGCAAGGCATCCAGAGCATGCTCGCTGCGCCGCTCCTGGAAGATCACGAGACCGACCGTGCCTGCAGCGAAGAATGCCAGCAGAAGGCCTTCGCCGAGATCGCCAAGCACCAGGTAGATCGCCGCCGCCATCAGCAACAGCAGGAACATCGGCTCGGAGCCCACTCCGCGAAGCGTGCGCAGGAGGCCATGCCGCTCGCGGTCTTCGATCTCGTTGGGGCCATGGCTCGACAAGCGTCGGGCTGCCTCTTCATCGCTGAGACCTTCAGAAAGCGCCGACCGGTTCATGTGGGGGGCGCGCCGAAGGGGCCCGCGCGTTCAAGCGGTCGTGGGACGAGACGATGTTTGCGCGAGCATGGTCACCACGCCCACGAGACTGTCGGCTGGACGATGGACAGCGCCTGGTCGAAGGACGCCGGTGTACGCGTCACGCCGCCGACCGTGGCGCTCATGCAGAGCGCTG
Source organism: Caldimonas sp. (assembly GCA_039922395.1). Lineage (GTDB taxonomy): Bacteria > Pseudomonadota > Gammaproteobacteria > Burkholderiales > Burkholderiaceae_C > Schlegelella_A. Next base: position 15,851 of record JBDSAB010000251.1, on the reverse strand, counting down.
TGATCGAAGTCAGGCACAGCAGCGCCGGCCCACCCGGCCCACACTGACGTGGATGCGCTGCGCCAGCGAGCGACGCACCCGCGCCGCTCGGCGTCGTTCATGCCCACTCGCATCACCTTCTCCTCGCGATATCAGCGTATCGAGAATGATTCGTCTACGTGTGCTGCGATGACTTGCGCTCGATCAAGCAGTGCGAAGCTCCCCTTTGTCCGGCGCACGTCGTCCGTGTGAATGCGTCCGCGGGGACGAACGTTTCGAGCATGAGCCTGGTCCCTGACCGCCGGAATCCCGGGATTGAGGCCGCCCAGGGCGGACCTTTCGCCGTCTTCGAGATCGCGCTGGCTCGGGCGGCGCTAGAAGCTGCGCTTGACCTCGACGTGGATCTGTACCTTGCGCATCGATGCTTCACGGTCGATCGGGTACGCGACATCGATGTGCACGACGCTGCCGAAGGCTGACCGGCTGTTGCCGAGGCGCAGGCCGACGCCGACGTCGCGAAGGACGCCGTCCTGGCGTGCCCCCGACGCGACGGCCGGCACCGGCACCAGGTTGTCGCCCCAGACGCGGCCCATGTCGTAGAACACCGCGCCGCCCACGTTGAAAAGGCGAAACGGATACCAGTTGGTGAACCAGCGCTCTTCCGCGGTGAACAGCCACCGCCCTTGCCCGGTCCGGAACTTGTACGGATAGCCGCGCAGCCCGTTGTCGCCGCCGAGCGTGAGCTGCGAGTCGATGTCGAGGTGGATTCCGCGATCCGCCGACACGCCGACGAACAGGCTGCGACGCGGCGAATGGCGCCAGTAGTAGCGGAACGCAGCGCCCACCGTCGTGTCGTCCAGTTCCCCGCGCTCCAGCCGACCGGCCGCGCCCGCGCTCACCAGGACCGTCTGCCGCGTGTCGGGCTCGAACCCCTTCGACAGCCGGCTATCGAACACCAGCGCGTTGCGGTCGGAGCCGAAGGCCTTTGTCGCCAGGCCGAGGCGGAAGCGCGCCTGCCATCCGAGCGCGATGTCCTCGGTGCGGTCGATCTGGTCCTGATTGCGCGTTTCGCGAAAGTCATCCTCGACGACTTGGAGACCGAACCACGGGTAGATCAGCGTCCGATCCCTGGGCAGTGGGCTGCTCGGAACCGATCCGGGCGACGCGGTGGCACGCCGCTCGTCGACCGTCACTCCCGCGGTCCAGCGCATGACCCAGCCATCGCGGAGCCCGGCGGAGCGTCCGACATAGGCACTGGCGAAGCGTTCGTGGGTCGCGAATCGGTCAACCTCGCGACCGTCGTCATACACCGCATCGACGCGCCTTTCGTTGCGCCAGGCGACTCCGGATGCCCAGCGGGTGTCGAGTGCATAGAACGGGCGCTCGAGGTTGGCGGTCTGGGCCCGACCATCGCTGTTCAACGAATACTGCGCATCGAGCTGCCAGCGGCTGCCCGCAAGGTTCGGGTCGCTGAAGGCCAGCAGCTTCGAGTCGCGCTCGAGGCCGGACTTGAACAGCAGACCGAACCGCGCACCGGTCCCGAACAGGTTGTGCTCCTCGATGCCGATCCCGCCGGTGTTGCGGCCGCCCTTGCGACCGAACTGGACTTGGGGCTGAAGGGTCCAGGTATCCTGCGTGACGACCTCGATGTCGACCACGCCGTCGTGATAACCGACCGGCCGGATACGGGCATCGCGCAGGTAGGGCTTGCTGCGCAGGATGCGCTCCGACTCCTGCAGCAGGCGGGCATCGAAACGATCACCCGCACCAAACAGCAGCTGCGCGCCGAGCGTCGATTCGCGCGTCACGATGTGGATCCGGTTCGCGACCCGGAACAGGGTCGTGTCCTCCGCGGGAATCGTCTCGTCGAAGACGTTCAAGCGCCGGTGCAGCACCGAACCGATGAGCGCGCCGCCGGCTTCGAGCGTCGCATCGTCGGGCAGGTCGGACGCACGGGACAAGGGGCGCTCATCAACCCGCGATGCCGCGCTGGGAAGGACTTCGGCTGACGGCGATTGCCACAGCGACCAGAGGGCGATCGCCCCCAGTACCCCACGTGAACATCGCACCGTCGATTTCCTCTCGAAGCTGCCGCAGCGACCCTAGGCAGGATCTGCGCGCGTCAGCCGAGCCCGACCCGATAGCGACGGGATTGCGGCAGGGAGTCCCACCACCCCGCGATCAGTCGAGCAATGAAGGACTCTCCCCATCGATCGCGCGAGCCCTTCGCAACGTCGCCGCTGCTCGCCACGAATCGGCAGCGAGCGCGCAAAGCCAGGAGACCAACGCGCAGATCCACGCCGTCCACAGAGTGTGGCTCATGAAATGCGCGCCACGAATCTGTTGAGCGGTACCCAGAGCAAAGCCTGCCAGCAGCGAAGCGAGGAGCCACAACCAGGCGATGCGCGTATCGCGGTCGCGGAACACGAAATAGCCGCCGATGAACGCGAAGCCGGCGGAGGCGTGTCCGGCCGGAAAGCAGTGGCCGGGACCGCCGTCGCCCCCGGGCGCCGACGCCCAATGAGAGACCAGGCGAGCCACGCCCCCGAAGTCGGTGAGATGCCAGGGGCAACTCGTGACGGTGAAGGCCTTCAGCACGGTGACGGTCAGGACCACCAGCAGCGGCGTGATCGCCAGTTGCAAGCGCTCGAACGTCGCCAGCTGGACGAGTGGGCCACCCGGAAACCAGACGGCGATGCAAAGCCAGCTGACGACGGCCCACGAGACGATGAGCCCGCCGGTGTGGAAGCCGGCGGTCAGGATCCACGCGTTGCGGAGCGGAAACCCATCGGGGCCACCGAACCACCGTGCCATCGGCAGGTCGAAGCCGTTGGCATCCCACGCCGTGAGGCCGACGAGAGCCGACAACAACAGCATCGGCACGGACAAGAAGTGCCGCTTCATGCGGCGCAGACAGTAGGCCGGCTGGCTTAAACGCGCCTTAAGAGCTGCCGGCTCGCAGAACCATTCAGGCGTGATGGCGAGATCGCTCCCAGCGCCTGAACAGGCGTGCGAGCGCGTGCCCATATCCATGCACCGCCGAAGCCCTTAAGGAGCAATTAAGCGAGCGCTCGCCATACTCGCTGCGGCGACCGATTCTGGGAGAACGATATGGGCCGACCTCTGACGTCACGCCTCTTGGACCCCGAACGCAAGCCACGCGGCTGGCCTGTCGTCGAATCGAGCCTGTCACACGGGAGTCAAGCGGACGAAGAAACTTCGAGAGTGCATCGCCAGCCTTCGCTGTCGTGCATCCTGCCGTGCCGCAACGAGTCCGAGAACCTGGATCGCCTCCTTCCCCGCCTGCTTGCCGTCTTGGCCGGGCTGGTCGATGCCTGGGAAGTGATCGTCGTCGACGACGGCAGCACCGATCAGACCTCGAAGGTGCTGGCGCTCTGGTCACGGCAGGTCGGTGTGCGCGTGATTCAGCTCTCGCGCAACTTCGGCAAGGAAGCGGCACTCACGGCGGGCCTGCAATCCGCTTGCGGCGACGTGGTCGTGATGATGGATGCCGACCTGCAGCATGAGCCGGAGTTCATCCCGACGCTGCTGCAGAAGTGGCGCGAGGGTGCCGACACGGTGTACGCGGTGCGCCAGAGCCGCGACGACGAGTCGATGTTCAAGCGGCTGGGCTCGCGTGCGTTCTACGGCCTCGTGAATGCGTCCGGCCGTTTCGAGGTGCCGGCCGGCGCCGGCGACTTCAGGCTGATGGATCGACAAGTCGTCGACGCCCTGCTCGCACTGCCCGAACGCAACCGCTTCATGAAGGGCCTCTACGCCTGGGTTGGCTTCAGCGTCGTGGCCGTGCCCTACATGCCGGCTCCGCGGGCCGCCGGGGCCAGCCACTTCAGCCCTTTGCGATTGGTCCAGCTGTCGCTCGACGGGTTGACGGCGTTCACGACATGGCCTCTGCGCGCCGTCAGTCTGATCGGCTTCGCGCTTGCGACCCTGGCCTTCCTCTACGGCGGCTACCTGGTGCTGGACCACCTGATCTACGGGAACGCCGTCAGTGGCTGGACCACCATCATGGTCAGCTTGATGCTATTTGCTGGCATCCAACTCGTGTCGCTGGGTGTCGTCGGCGAGTACGTCGGCCGCATTTTCGAGGAAGTGAAGGGTCGACCGCTCTTCGTTGTGCGACGGGAGTTCGGCCGCGGTCTGAAACCGTGGCGACGGTGACCCTGCCCGCCCGCGCGGCAAGGCGGTCCACAGCCGTCGTTGCCGCCACCGCGTTGGCATGGCTCGCCGCTCTCGCTTGGCCGCGCCCGCTGATGCTGCCGGACGAGGGCCGGTACGTCGGGGTGGCCTGGGAGATGATGCGCTCCGGCGACTGGCTCACGCCGACGCTGAACGGCCTGCCCTATTTTCACAAGCCGCCCCTCTTCTACTGGATCACGGCGGCGTCGATGTCGATGTTCGGTCCGGGCGACTGGGCCGCACGCGCCGCACCGCTGATCGGCGCCTGGGCCGGCGCGATGGCCGTGTTCATGTTCGTGCGGCGATGGTGGGACGAACAGGCCGCCAAGCTGGCCCTGGTTGCCCTGCTGGCACAGCCCCTGTTCTATCTCGGCGGTCAGTTCGCGAACCTGGACATGCTGGTGGCCGGTTGCGTGACAGTGACGATCGTGTTGCTGGCCCATGCAGCACTCAGCGCCGAGGCCGGAGCCGAGCATCACCTCGCCTTGATTTCCGCCTACGGCGCGGCTGCAGTGGGTGTGCTGGCGAAGGGCCTGATCGGCGCTGTGCTGCCCGCGCTGGTGATCGGTACGTGGTTGCTGATGCGGTGGCGCTGGCGCACGTTGTTCAGACTGCTCTCGCTGCCCGGGGCACTGCTCTTCCTCGCCGTCGCCGCGCCCTGGTTCATCGCCATGCAGTTGCGCTTCGCCGGCTTTCTCGACTACTTCTTCATCGAGCAGCATTTCCGACGTTTCGCAGCCGGCGGCTTCAACAACGTGCAGCCGTTCGGGTTCTTTCCGGCAGTGCTGCTGGTGATGACATTGCCATGGCTTCCGTGGTTGCGCAGGCAGTTCGCGCGCAGGCGCTTCACCGCGCCTCCACGCGGCGACGTGCGTCTGCTGATGCTGCTTTGGCTGGCGATGATCGTGCTCTTCTTTTCGCTGCCGAAGTCCAAGCTGGTGGGTTACGTGCTGCCGGCCGTGCCCCCGCTGGCGGTGCTGCTGGCCGACGGCTTCGAAGCCTCGCGCCTGCACTCGCAATGGGCCACGCGCGGGTGGTGGGCCAGCGTTGCCGCGACCGTGGTCCTGAGCATCGTGGCCATCGTCGCCCTCGCTGTCCAGCCGCCCCGCTCCACGAAGGAGATCGGAGCTGTCCTTCGCGCTCAGCGCTTCCCGAACGAGCCCGTCTACATGCTCGACAACTACTACTTCGACCTGCCGCTCTATGCCCGATTGACGGCCCCGGTCACGGTCGTGCTCGACTGGACCGATCCCGGACTGCGTCGGCGGGATACGTGGCGCAAGGAACTCGCGGATGCCGCGGTGTTTGCGCCACAGCGCGGGAGCGCCGTGCTGATGACGCCCGACCGGTTGGCATTCGCCTTGTGCGCAGCGCCGGTAAGTTGGGTTGTCGGCCCCACGTCCGCGGCCCGTGATCTGCCGTTCCTGGTCGAAGGCTCTGCCGTCACTGCAGTGCGCGGCGATACCTTGTGGCGCGTCGAGCGCGCCCGTCTCAGGGCGCTGGCGTCGGGACCTTGCGCCGGAACACCCAACGCCGGCTGAGCCACCATGTCACGAACGCCGCCGCCACGAGCACGAGCGCCAGCACCACGTCGTAGCGGCGACCGCTCCAGTGCAGCAGCGCCGCATATGCCAACTCGTTGATGGCGAAACCTGCTCCCGACACCGCCACGAAGCGAACGGCAGAACGTGTCCACGCTTCACCATGGCCGCGAAAGGTCAGCCGATGGTGACCGGCGAAGGAGACACCCAGCGCCGCCAGCCAGCCCAGCAGGTTGGCGCGCAGCGGGGGCAGCGCAGCCAGTTCCACGAGGGCGACGACGGTGGTCCAGTGCACGGTGGCGGCGGTGCAGCCCACCGTGACGAACCAGATGCCGCTGCGGCAGTTTCCGCCGACAGGATTTTCATGCATCGAGAAGGCCGTTGACCGTGAAGGCCGAGCATAACCAGCGCACCCGCGTCTGCGTCTGTGCCGACGATTTCGGCATGCACAGCGGCGTGAACGAGGCGGCGCTGCGGCTGGCCGATCTCGGTCGAGTGCATGCCATTGGCGCGCTGGTCGGCGCGCCGGCGTGGAGCAGCGGCTGGAGTGCATTGAGACACCTTCCTGCCGCCACCTGTGACATCGGCCTGCATCTGGACCTCACCGAGTTTCCGCTGCTCGAAGGAACGCGGCGGCCGTTGGGTCGTCTGATCGCGCTGGGTCTCCTGCACCGCATCGATCGCGTCGGCGTGCGTGCCGAGATCCGCGCCCAGCTCGACGCTTTCGAGTCGGCCCTCGGCCGGGGTCCGGTGTTCGTCGACGGCCACCAGCATGTGCATCAACTGCCTGGGATCCGCGACGAACTCCTTATCGAGTTGCGCCATCGCTACAGCGACCACCTTCCGTGGATCCGCTGCACGCGCGGCGCGGCGCGGGCAGCTGCCGGCTGGTCGTCCCGTATCAAGGCGTCGGTCATCGAGCGGCTCGGCGCCGAGGCCCTTGCCGACGCCGCGCAGCGCAACGGATTCCTGCAGAACCGCGCGCTGCTCGGCGTCTACGACTTCGCAGGTGACGACGCGCGCTACGAGACGCTGCTACGGGACTGGCTTCGCTCCGCACGGGACGGCGACTTGCTGATGTGTCACCCGGGGCGGCGCAGCGCCCCTGACGATCCGATCGCCAAGGCGCGGGCGACCGAAGACCGGGTTCTGAGCAGCCCGGCATTCGAATGCCTGCTCGCCGAATGCGCCGTATCGCTGCACCCGATGAGCACCATTCTCGACCGAAACCACGACGCGTGTCCGCGATGACACTTCGACGCCCTCAAGGCCGCGATTTGCGCCCCGCAGCGCGCGGGCTTGGCGCGGACGACGAGATAGCTGCGCACCGGTGTGTCGATGCCCTTGACCTCACGCGGCGGCGCGGCCAGTGATTCTCAGAGGTCGGGCGTCATGTTGAGGTGAGGTGCACCGGCCATTGTCCGCACCACCGACGAGGCTGTCGGTCATTGCTGGACGACAAGGGCCGGCGATCGACCCGAAACAGATCGATTGCGCGAGGTCGAAGCAGACATTCGGTGGTTCTGGTAGACGGTCCTTCGTAGAGGCGAAGTGGGACGTCGACGACCGATCGCCTTTCTCAGTCAATCGGCGCGCTCACGAATCAGTTTGGGGCAGTCGATCTTCGAGACCGAAAAGAGATTTCGGCTAATCGTTCGCCTTGAATCCCGTGGCCTTCACGAGTTCCGCCCAGCGGGCTGTTTCGGCCGCCATGCTTCTCTCGAATGCAGCGTTGTCCTCGCTCGGCACATCGAAGCTCAATGCCTCCAACCTTGCGCGATAGGCAGGATCGGCGTGCGCCTTGGCTGCTGCGCTGCGGATTGCGTCGACGACCGCTGCGGGCGTTGATGCTGGCGCGAAGAGACCGAACCAGATCGTCGTGCCGAGGTCCGGGTACCCCAGTTCGGCCAGCGTCGGCACCTCCGGCAGGAAACGCGAGCGCTGCGGGCCGGTGACGGCAATCGCCCGCAGCTTTCCCTCTTTGATGTGGGGAACCGCGCTTGCGAGTTGCGTGAAGCCCAAGGGGACTTGTCCGCCGAGCAGGTCAGTCGTCTGCGGGCCGGATCCCTTGTAGGGGATGTGCACCATCCTTGCCTTCAACCGCTCGTTCAACTGGTACCCGAGAAAGTGCGATGGTGTCCCGGGGCTGAATGACGCGTACGCGGCTTTATTGGCCGAATCCCCGATCCACGCGGCGAGCTCGGCGAAATTCTTCGCCGGCACCGAAGGATGCGTGACCAGCACGAGAGGCGCCTCGACCCCCTTGAGGACCGGCTTGAAGTCGCTCGGCTTCCAGCGAAGTTTGTCGTACGCCGCAGGATTGATCGTCAGCATTGACTGGGTACCGATCCACAGGGTGTGGCCGTCGGCTGTCGCCCTCAGTGCTGCCTCGGCACTGAGGTTTCCGTTGGCACCCGGCTTGTTGTCGACAATGAACGTGCCGCCGGTCACTCTTGCCATTTGGTCGGCCAGAGCCCGCGCGAACGGATCCAGCGCGCCACCGGGCGGCACGCCGACCAGAAACGTCACAGGCTTGCTGGGCCAAGCTTGGGCGAAGCTCGACGATATTGGCCAAACGCCGGCCGCTATCACCCACGCATAGAAAGCGCCTCTCGTCGATAAGGCACGCAAGAACTTCAGTGTTTTCATAGGGGTCATCTCAACGGTGCCTTCAATCGACCTTGAAACCGGTGGCTGGACTTGGACTTGACCCTGTCTCGCGGACGGGTGGCGACTTATTTCTCAAGTCTGATTGACGTCGGCCTGGAAGCCGTACAGTTTTGGACTAGAGACTGGCCGCTTCGGTTGGTTGGCCTGACCTCATTGTGGGACTCGCTCGGGGTCAGGTGACCGAGTGAGCGATGCGGCCGGCAGTGGTTGTATTCCTGCCAAGCCTTCAGCTTCTCGCGCACATCATGCATCGTGATGAACTCGTGGACGTTCAGGAACTCATCACGCAGCCGGCGGTTGAACGACTCGATCACCCCGTTGTCGGTAGGCTTGCCAGGCCGTGTGCAGTCCAGCTTGACGCCGCGTCGGTAGGGGCCCATTCGTCCAGCGGCTTCGAGGTGAACTCGGTGCCGTTGTCGACGGTGATCGCTTGCGGCCATCCACTCTGCACGTGGACGACGTCCATGCTCCATTGCTGGTTCGGGCCCGTCGGCGTTGGCGCTTTGCCGCGCAGAAAAGGCGATGCTTTGCGCCGCTTGACCTTCATGCGCAGCTGCAGGCCTTCGAGTCAATACAGCCGGTACACCCGTTTCTTGCCTACCTGCCAGCCTTCCCGTTTGAGCATCACCAGCACGCGCAAGTAGCCGAACCGTGGCCGGCTCATCGCGATGTCTCGAATGCGACGTGGTGGTCGCCACCTGAGCTGAAGAAGCTCCAAATGCTCACGCAACGCCGTATCGAGCACCCGCTCATAGCGGGGACCACCGTTTCCAGTTGCTGTCACTTCAAGTACCGTTCGATCCACGACGGCAAGCGGGCTGGGGACATTTGAAGGGGCGAGCACCATGCCGCTTCCGAGCCGATTTTTCGATCCTCGACAGCAGGCAGCCGCCTGGCCGACACCAGAAGAAGAATGCACGATGGGCGAATCGATCTGGACCGACGTCTTCGTCTACCTGGCCGCGGGTGCGATGCTGGGCGTCGTGCTGCTGGCGCTCGTGATCTGGTCGATCCGCCGTCACCATGACCCGAAGCTGAGGATCGAGAGCGACTCGCCAATCGATCAGCTGATCCACTCGCTGGCCGGGCTGAGTCTGAGCACAGTGGTGCCGGGCAACTCGGTGGCCGTGCTAGAGAACGGCGCGTTCTTTGACGTGCTGCTGCAGCGCATCGCGTCGGCCCAGCACTCGGTGCACTTCGAGACCTTCCTTTGGAAGGACGGCGTGCTCGGTCAGCGTCTGGCCGAAGCCCTGTGCGAGCGCGCCTGCGCGGGCAAGCAGGTTCGAGTGATGCTCGATGCGGTGGGCTCCAAGGAAGTTGGGAGGGCCGTCGTGCAACGCATGCGTGACGAAGGTTGCCGGGTCGAGTTCTTTCACGAGTGGGCCATCCGCCACCTGGGCGTGATGAACGACCGCGACCACCGCAAGCTGTGCGTGATCGATGGACGCGAGGCCTTCGTGGGCGGCCATTGCATCGTCGATACCTGGCTCGGCGACGCCCAGGACCATGAGCACTACGCCGACCTGAGCGTTCACCTGCATGGCCCGATCGTCAACAGCGTACAGGCGGCCTTCAGCGAAAACTGGACTGGCAAGACCGGCGAAGTGTTCGTCGGTGACGATGTCTTCCCTGCCCTCCAGCCGGCCGGCGAGGTGTCGATCCACGCTGCCTACCTCAAACCCGAGGGCTCGGCTCCGGCGGTCAAGCTACTGCACCACACCGCCATCTGCATGGCGCGCAAGTGCATACGGATCCAGAACCCGTATTTCATTCCCGAGCCCGAGGCCATCGAAGCCTTCGGTCGGGCGGTGGCTCGCGGGGTCGACGTGAGGGTGATGATGCCGTCCACCGGCGGCTCGGACAACCCGATGGTGCAGCACGCCGGGCACCGCAACTTCGAGAAGCTGCTGCGCTGCGGCGTGCGTCTGTTCGAGTACCCGCACACGCTGTTGCACCAGAAGGTGATGACGATCGACGGCGTGTGGAGCGCCATCGGCTCGAGCAACTTCGACGACCGTTCGTTCGAGACGAACGACGAGATCGTGCTGGGCATCTCCGACGCGGCCACCGCGGCTCGGCTCGACGCGGTGTTCGACAAGTACGCATCGCACTGCACCGAGATCGAACTGGAGGCCTGGCTCAAGCGCGGGCTGTGGCACAAGTTGAAGGACAACTTCTACTACCTGCTCAACGAAATGATGTGAATCGAGCGCGCCGAGCGTTTGGCTGTGGTGCGGCGCAGTCGTCTTGACCGTTCTGGTCTAACGCGCGATGCGCTGCCCGCCTGCATTTCCCGGTAGAGCTCTCCTACAACCATGGCCATCCACGGGCGGTAGAAGTAGAAATGCCTGCGCCTCGTCCAGCGAGCCCGCGTGTGACCCTGCGTGTGCTCACCGTGAATACCCACAAGGGGTTCGCCTTGCTGGGCCGTCGATTCGTTCTGAGCGAATTGCGTGACGCTGTTCGCGAGGTGGGCGCCGATCTGGTTTTTCTGCAGGAAGTCCAGGGCTCGCACGCCGGCAACTCGGCCTCGGTGGCAGGTTGGCCGGACGCTCCGCACTACGAATATCTCGCCGATGCACTCTGGCCCGAGTTTGCCTATGGCCGCAACGCCGTCTACCCAGAGGGCCACCACGGCAACGCCGTGCTTTCCAAGCATCCGATCATCGCCCACGAAAATCGAGATGTCTCCGTCGACGGCCACGAAACGCGCGGCTTGCTCCACTGCACGCTGCGGCTACCTGGCCATCCGCTCGAGGTGCACGCAATCTGCGTCCATCTCGGTCTGAAGGAGTCGCATCGACGTCACCAACTGGCGCTGCTCTCCGACATCATCCGTGACCACGTCCCGGCGGCGGCGCCGCTGATCGTCGCCGGCGACTTCAACGATTGGGCGAAGCAGGCGCATCGCATCCTCGAGAAGAGCGCCGACCTGCTCGAGGTTTTCGTGCACTCGAACGGCCGCTCGCCGAGAACCTTTCCGGCGAGCTTTCCGCTGTTCGCGCTTGACCGCATCTACGTGCGCAACGTGCGCGTCCACGCGCCGCTGCTTTTGCCGCGACGGCCGTGGTCCCGGCTGTCCGACCATGCGCCGCTGGCGGCGGAGATCGGCCTGTGAGCACGGGCTGGCGCAGCGTCAATCGGATTCGCTTGCAAGAGGACAGCGAAGCGTACTTCCTGGCAGTTTTCGGGGCGACCCGTGTCGGAGCGACAAGGTCATTGACGGAACCTCTTCGTCGTCGATGGCACCGGCAGGGTCCGGAGGCGGTGAGGGTCGCACGTGGCCTGTGAAACGTTGACCAGGCCGCAATCGCCCCCTCGGCGCGTGGGCGAGACCGGGCTGCGGGCCCGGCCGTCGTATGCGGGTGCAAAGCAGGCGTTGACGATCCTGTTCCTCCTCGCCGTAATCGGCCTGGTGGTCAACCATGCCCGCCATGTCGACTGGGACGCCGTGGGTGGCGCGCTACGCGCCTACTCGGCGAGCACCCTGTTGCTGGCCGCGGGATTCGCGGCCGCGAGCCATGCGCTGTACTGTGGCTACGACCTGATCGGCCGGCACGAAACCAATCATGGTCTGCCTGCGCGTACTGTCGTCGGCGTGGGCTTCACCTGCTATGCCTTTAATCTGAACCTGGGCTCGCTGGTGGGCGGCGTGGCGCTGCGCTATCGGCTCTACGCGCGGCTCGGCCTGAACGCAGAAGTGATCACGCGGATCCTGGCGCTCAGTCTGCTGACTAACTGGCTCGGCTACTTCTGCGTCGCCGGCTCCTTGTTCCTGCTTGCGGCGCCGCCCATGCCGCCCAGTTGGGAGCTGAGGAGCGAAGGGCTGCGCTGGGTCGGTGCCGGGCTTCTGTTCGCCGCTGCCGCATATGTCGCCGCGTGCTTCCTGTTGAGGCGTTCGGAATGGCAGTTCCGCGGCCATGTGCTGCACCTGCCATCGGGACCGATCTCGATGCTTCAGCTCGTGCTGTCGGTTGCAAACTGGATGACGATCGGCGCCGTCGTGTGGGTACTGCTGCATCACAAGATCGAGTACGCGAGTGTGCTCGGTGTGCTGCTCGCTGCGGCCGTTGCGGGCGTTATCGCCCACGTTCCGGCGGGGTTGGGCGTGATCGAAGCGGTGTTCATCGCGCTCCTTTCGCATCGCGTGCCCCAAGGCGAAATACTCGCAGCCCTGCTCGCCTATCGAGCCCTCTACTATCTGGCGCCGCTGGCGCTCGCGCTCGGACTGTTTCTCAAGCTCGACGCGGGGCGGCGACGCTTGCACACCAGCAGCGCGAGCCAGCCGATCGCCGCCTTCACCAGGGGGCTGTGACACGCAACTCCTGGCCGTTCGCGAATCGCAACAAGCGGAGTCGACAGACGTCACTCGCGAGTCCGCGACGACGTCCCCCGCGAGGCTGGCGACGAGTGCTCTTTCCCCAACGCCCGATCGCTTCAAAGATGATAAGCAGAATCAGAAGCGCAGTTGCGGGCTCCTGGAATTGGCCATCGACGAAAAGGCGCTTCCGGATGCGATGATCAACCCGTTCAACGAACTGGTGCACGCGGGCGTGCTCCTTTCCCACGGCTGGAAGATCGAGGATGAGGTGCGGCGCCTGCCCTACTTCCTGGACCGCATTCTCGACGGTGCGGCGCCGGGTGACATGCCGGTTGAGCAGCCCAGCCGCTTCTACCTGGTGACTAGCATGAAGACGGCCAGGGCGCTCGGCCTGACGATGCCGCAGCCAGTACTGCTGCAGGCCGAGGACGTGATCGATTGATGTGGCGTGCTGCGTCGTCGGGCCCTGCGCTTTTGCGTCACTGTGGTGTTTGCGCCGAGACCGCTCGCGAGCGGGAGTTCGTCTCGAAGGGCGACGGCGCCTGCCGTGCATCCGCGCAGTTCTTCAGGGCTCTGAGCTTTCGAGCGTTGCCATATTCAATCACCGCGGGCCCACCTCCTACGGTCAGGCCAAGCAGCATCGATTCACTCAACCAGCCCGTGAGACGCTCGTCGGTCGCGGCGCAAGCCACGGTGTCACCGTGGAGCCTCAAAGCGTCGTTTTCGACCGTGCGTCGTTCGACCGTTGTTGAAGCGCATCCAGCCAGCAACACCAGTTCAATACGAAAAATGCGCGTCCAGCCGGTACCACGCAGAACTCCACAGGCGAACGATTCTTTCAATAAGAAAAGCACTCCGGTTCACCTGCGTGATTTCACTGTTGGCGAGCAATTGGCACGCCTGGCCATCACGCAACGACGCGAGCAGGTCAGAACAACGGGCCGCGTGTTGGCGGCCATCCATGCGGGCAACGGACACGGCTCGTTGACGAAACCACAGGTGAAACGCCCGGTCGCCAGCAATCAGCCGGTCATCACTGATGAGGGTCGTGATTGCCCGACATGAATGAGACTCGCAATCAACCCATCAATTGCGGCAGCAGCAAGCTGATCTTCGGAACATACGTGATCAGCATCAGGAACACGAGAAGAACCAGCGACCACGGCAACGCGGCCCGCGCGACTCGCATGATCGGCAAACCCGTGATCCCGGCGGTCACGAAGAGATTGAGTCCAACAGGCGGAGTCACCATACCAATCTCTAGGTTGACAACCATGATGATGCCGAGATGCACCGGGTCGATGCCGAGTCGTTCGGCAATCGGAAAGAGAATAGGCGCCATGATCAGGATGATGCCGGTCGGCTCCATGAACATGCCGGCAATCAGCAGCAGGACGTTCACGACCGCCAGAAACTGCCAGGCCGGCATGCCCCATCCGACGATCGTCTCGGCGATGGCCTGAGGGATTCGCTCCGTCGTCAGCACGTGCGCAAAGAGCAGCGCATTGGCGATGATGAACATCAGCATGACCGTGACCTTGCCTGACTCGACTAGGACACGCGGAACATCCTTCAGCCCGATGTCGCGGTAGATGAGGACAGCGATCAGGAAGGCGTAGACGGCGGACACCGCGGCAGCCTCGGTCGGCGTGAAGACGCCACCATAAATGCCGCCCAGGATGATGATGACGAGCATCAGTCCCCACAGCGACTCCCGTCCCGACGTCAGGATTTCCTGGAACGATGCACGTGGCTGTTTCGGCAAATCGAGGCGACGAGCCCGTACGTAGATCGCCACCATCAGCATGAGGCCGAGCACGATTCCGGGGATGAGGCCCGCCAGAAAGAGCTTGCCGACCGAGGTCTCTGTGGCCGCACCGTAGACCACTAGAACGATCGAGGGCGGTATCAGGATGCCGAGCGTGCCGGCGTTGCAGATCACCCCAACGGCAAAGTTCTGCGGGTAGCCCGCCTTCACCATTCCCGCGATGACGATCGAGCCGACGGCCACGACAGTTGCCGGCGAGGAGCCGGACACCGCCGCGAACAGCATGCAGGCCATGACCGAAGCCATTGCGAGGCCGCCGCGCAAGTGACCGATGCAGGCGTTCGCAAAGCGAATCATCCTTTTGGCGACTCCGCCTGTCGTCATGAACGTCCCGCCCAGGATAAAGAACGGAATCGCAAGCAGCGTGAACTGCTCGGACGTGTCGTAGAGCTTCAGCGAAAGCGAGGCGAGCGAATCCTGAGCAAAGAAGATGATGGTGAGAAGCGACGAAAGTCCGAGCGCGATGGCCACCGGCATGCCGATCGCCATGAACAGGAACAGCATGACGAACAGCGCAGCGGTCGTCACCCGGGTGTTCTCACGTGCGGCACGTCCGGCTCTCGCAGCTTGAGGGCCTCCTCGGCCTCGTCGTTGATGAGCCGCGTCTTCTCGCCGCGCGCGATGCGAAGCAGCGCCTGGAGGAACCGGAAGGCGAGGAGCGCAAAGCCGAGCGGCAGCACGAGCCGTGGCACCCACTGCGGCACCGGGAGGTCCTGCATGACGATGCCGACTTCGTACATCTTCATCACGTAGGTCCACCCGCCGACGGTCACGATCAGCGCGTACACGATGCACAGCACCGTCGCGACGATCGCGGTCCACCGGGCAGCGCGGTCGCCGAGCGTCCGCACCAGCGCGTCGATGCCGATGTGGGATCCGACCCGCACGCCGTACGACATCCCGACGAAGATGAGCCACGCGAACAGCACGCCGTTCAGCTCGAGAGCCCAGACGAAGGAATAGTTGAAGACATAGCGAGCCCCGACCTGCATGAAAGTCACGAGCGTCATGGCCGCCATCAACGCAGCGACCAGCCACTCCTCGAAACGGTCGAGCCAGCGCATGGCGAGGGCAATGCCGTGCTCGAGCGGAACGCCAGCGGACTAGTGGTTGGCCTTGAGCGCGGCGTCGATCAGGTCGCGGCCGATGTCGCCTTCGAACTTCTTCCAGACCGGCTCCATCGCTTGACGCCAGGCCATGAGGTCATCCTTGCTGAGCTTCTGGATCTTTGCCTTGCCGCTGTCGACGATCCGCTTGCGGTCGCTTTCGTTGATCTCGTTGGCGAGCTTGTTGCCGAAGGCGGTGGCCTCGGCCA
>JBDSAB010000250.1:0-9787 GCA_039922395.1 Caldimonas sp. | reverse complement strand
AGTGCTGATGGTGATCTGGTTCCTGGTCACCTTCGGGGTGGGGTACTTTGCGCGAGACCTGAATTTCACGTTCTTCGGCTGGCCCTTCAGCTTCTGGGTCGGCGGTCAGGGCGCTTTGCTCGTCTATGTACTCATGATCTGGTACTACGCGCGGACGATGAACCGGCTTGACCAGGAATTCGGCGTCGCCGAAGGAGAATAAAAAATGGCGGGCATATTTGCAGCCGGAACCTCCGGCAACGCAGCGGCGGACAACGCCGCATTCAAGAAGCAACTCAACAAGGTCTACCGCTGGTACGTCGGCGGCTTCATCGTGTTCGTGGTCGTCCTGGCGATTCTCGAGCAGATGGGGCTGCCCAAGTCCTGGATCGGGATCATCTTCCTGCTGGCTACGATCGGGCTCTACGCCGGCATCGGCATCATGAGCCGCACCACCGACGCGGCGGAGTACTACGTCGCCGGCCGACGGGTGCCGGCGATCTATAACGGCATGGCGACCGGCGCCGACTGGATGAGCGCGGCCTCGTTCATCGGCATGGCGGGTACCCTGTACCTGACCGGCTACGGTGGGCTCGCCTTTATCATGGGCTGGACCGGCGGTTACTGCCTGGTCGCGTTCTTCCTGGCGCCGTACCTGCGCAAGTTCGGGCAGTTCACGATCCCGGACTTCCTCGGTGCACGCTATGAAGGCAACCTGCCGCGGTTCCTCGGCATCATCGCCGCGATCCTGTGCTCGTTTACTTACGTGGTCGCGCAGATTTACGGCGTCGGCCTGATCACTGCGCGGCTCTCGGGCCTCGCGTTCGAAGTCGGGATCTTCGTCGGCCTGGCCGGCATCCTGGTCTGCTCGTTCCTCGGCGGCATGCGCGCGGTCACCTGGACCCAGGTCGCGCAGTACATCATCCTGATCGTCGCCTACATGATCCCGGTGGTCTGGCTCTCGGTGAAGCAGACCGGCGTGCCGATCCCGCAGGCCATCTACGGCTACCAACTCGAGAAGGTCACGAAGCGTGGCGACGAACTGCGCAAGGACCCGAAGGAGCTCGAGGTCGGTGCTGCGTTCAAGGCCCGAGCGGCAGAGTTCGATGCGAAGCTGAAGAACGTGCCGGCTGCGCTTGCGGCCGACCGTGCCGCGGCGGAGAAGAAGCTCGTCGAGGTGCAGGCGGCCAATGCACCGGCCGCCGAAATCGTCGCAGCGCGCAAGGCCGTTGCCGATGTGCCCGCCACCGAAGCAGACGCGCGCAAGGCGTGGACCGCCGCGCGAGCGGCGAACACGGCGCGCTCCGGCCCGCTGGGCGGCATGCCGAACCATGCGCAGATCTATCCGGGCGATCCGAATGGCACGCCGGCGGAGCAGAAGACATTCAACGATGCACGCAACAACTTCCTCGCGCTCGTTTTCTGCCTGATGGTCGGCACGGCCGCGCTGCCGCACATCTTGATGCGCTACTACACGACGCCTTCGGTCAAGGAGGCGCGTCAGTCGGTGACCTGGTCGCTGTTCTTCATCTTCCTGCTGTACTTCACGGCACCGGCCCTCGCGGTGCTGGTGAAGTACGAGGTCTTCAACGTCCTGGTCGGTACGCCGTTCACGCAACTACCGGCCTGGATCGCGAACTGGGCGGCGGTCGATCCCTCGTTGTTGTCAGTCTCGGACATCAACAAGGACGGCATCTTCCAGCTCAGCGAGATGCGGATCGGGGGCGACATCATCGTGCTCGCCACCCCCGAAATCGCTGGCCTGCCGTACGTCGTGTCGGGGTTGGTCGCCGCCGGCGGCCTGGCGGCGGCGCTGTCGACCGCGGACGGCCTGCTGCTGACGATCGCCAATGCGCTGTCGCACGACCTGTACTACAAGATGATCGACCCGAACGCACCGGCATCGCGCCGGGTCGCCATCTCGAAGGCGCTGCTGGTCGGCGTGGCGGCGGCCGCAGCAGCGGTCGCGGCGCAGAAACCGGCGGACATCCTGTTCCTCGTTTCGGCGGCGTTCTCGTTCGCGGCATCCGCGTTCTTCCCTGCGCTTGTGCTCGGCATCTTCTGGAAGCGGGCCAACAAGTGGGGCTGCTCGCTCGGCATGATCGCCGGCCTCGGCATCACCGTGTACTACATGGTGATGACCCAGCCTTGGCTGCGCGGCATCTTCAATGTGACCTCGCCGGTCGAGCTGTGGGGCGGCATCCAGCCCATCTCGGCCGGCCTGTTCGGCGTGCCGCTCGGCTTCCTGGTGATCATCATCGTCAGCCTCGTGACGCCGAAGCCACATCCAGAAACGCAGGCTCTGGTCGAACACGTGCGCTACCCCGACCTGAGGCTGGGCACGACCTGACCCGTTCCGTCAAAGCATTGATGCTTTCAGCGCCCTGCCTTCGAGCAGGGCGCTTTTCCTTGGTCGCTAACCGGCCGGGATTCTGCGCTCGAAGATGGGCGAGTCGCGGTCGGCCATGAGAGGCGATCGCTGGTCAGCGCGAGGGCGCTGCGCTGGCTGCGCCCGTCATGCCCGATGCGCCGCCCGGTCCGCTCCGTGGGGCCGTTTCGCCCGGGCCGCCTGGCGTCACCCGCCAGAGCGTGTTGGAGAGATCGTCCGCGACGAGCAGTGCGCCGCGCGGATCCACCGTCACCCCGACTGGCCTGCCGCGCGTCTTTCCGTCGTCGCCGAAGAAGCCCGTCACGACGTCCACCGGGTCGCCGGCGGGACGCCCGTCGCGGAACGGCACGAAGATGACACGGTAGCCGCTCGGCGGGTTGCGGTTCCAGCTGCCGTGCTCGCCGACGAAAAGACCGTCCGCGAACCGCGGCCCCATCGCCGCCGTCGAGAAGGCGAGACCGAGCGCGGCGACGTGCGACCCGAGAGCGTAGTCGGGCCGGATCGCGGCCGCGACCTTGGCCGGGTCCTGCGAGCGCACGGCATGCCGCGCTCGGTGATGTTGCTGTTCGACCCGATGCCGACGTACAGAAACTTCCCGTCGGCGCTCGCGGTGAGCGACTTCGTCCAGTGGTGGTTGATGGCCGATGGCAGATCGGCGACCTTGACCGGCGGGCCGGCGGCCGTGAACTGCCCGGGCTGGTAGTCGAAGCGGACGAGCGCGTCCTGGTTGGCGACGTATAGCTGGTTGCCGACCAGCGCGAGCCCGTACGGCGCATTGAGGTCTTTCGCGAACACCGTCCTCGATTCGTAGACGCCGTCGTCGTCGGCGTCGCGCAGCAGGGTCAGACGGTTGCCGCCCTTCACGGGGCTCGTGCCGCGCGCCTTGATGAGGCCGGCAATCACGTCCTTCGGCGTCAGCGTCGGGGCGCCACCGCCGCGCCCTTCGGCGATCAGGATGTCGCAGTTCGGCAGGACGGGCGTCTGCCGCGGGATCTGCAGGTCGGTAGCGATGGCTGTGATCCGGTACCCCTCGGGAACCTGCGGGCGACGATCACCCCAGAGTGCCGGCTCGGCGATCTTCATCGAGGGCAGCAGGCCTCGCTGTGGCTCGGGCAGTGGGGGTGCCGCGCCATAGACAGGAGGGTCTGCACTGCCGGTGCACGCGACCAGGAGCGCGAGCGGCAACGGCGCGAGGGCGGAGCGGATCGAAGACCTCACGTCCGCACCTCGGACCCGCGGGAGTCGAGCGCAAGCCAGCTCGCCGCGGCAACGAGCGCGAAGACGAGCACCGCCAGAACGAACATACCCGTCTGCAAGCGCTGATGCGGATCAGGCCTGGCGTATCAGGGTTACGAACGCGCCCTTCGAGACACCTGGCCGGAGCTCTGCAAAATGCGGGGCCAGACTTTTCACCGCCTTGTCATGACCGTCCTCGTAGGAACCGCCTCATGGGCCGACAAGAGCCTTGTCGACTCGGGGAAGTTCTATCCACCCGACGTCACGAATCCGGAAGCGCGCCTGCGGCACTACGCCTCTCAGTTTCCGATGGTCGAGGTCGACTCGAGCTATTACGCGATGCCGCTGCCGGCCACCACGCAGCAATGGGCCGAACGCACGCCCGACGGCTTCGTCTTCAACGTCAAGGCATTCCGGCTTTTCACTGAACATCAAGCTCAGCCGCGGGTGTCCCCGAAGGACATCCAGGAAGCCCTCGGCCTGCCGCTTCACCAGAACGTCTACTACCGGGATCTTCCGGAGGAGGTCCAGAAGGAGCTGTGGGGTCGGTTCTTCCAGGCCCTCGAGCCGCTGCATGCAGCCGGCAAGCTGGGCGCGGTCCACTTCCAGTTCGCGCCCTGGATCACCTCCGGCGGCGACCCGCGCCGCCTCGTCGAGCACTGCGTCAGGGTCATGGGCAACACACTGATGGCGGTGGAGTTTCGCAACGCATCGCGGTGGAACGAGCGCAACCGCACTTCCACCTTGGCGTTCGAGCGTGAACACGGGCTGGTCAACGTCGTCGTCGACGAGCCGCAGGGCGTCGGCAACAGCGTGCCGCCTGTCTGGGAGGTCACGTCGCCTCGGCTCGCGGTCGTCCGGATGCACGGGCGCAACCATGCGACGTGGAACCTCAAGGGACTCAAGGCCGCTTCGGATCGGTTCAACTACGACTACTCCGAGAAGGAGCTTGGTGAGATCGCCGCGCGAGTGTCGGAGTTGTCGCAAGCGGTTGAAGTCGTCCACGCGGTCATGAACAACAACTACGAGGACCAGGGGCAGCGCAACGCCAAGACGCTGGCGGCGTTGCTGAAGTGACCTTGGGCCCCACTCGTTGCGCCAATCGCATGTTCCGCCGCCGCCTGCTGCTCTTGATCGGCGGCGCTGCCGCGTTCCAGATCCCGTCCGTGGCGCTGGCCGGCTTCAACTTCTTCCTGAGCGAGTACAGCGCGAGTCATGCCGAGCTGCAAGCGCAGCTGACGAAGCGCTTTCCGCTGCGGCAACGCTATGCGGAACTCTTTGCTGTGACTTTGCGAGATCCGCAGCTCGAGCTCGATCCGGCAAACAACCGCTTGCGGGTCACCGCCCTTCTGGACGTCGCCAGCCCGCTGCTGCGCCCGTCAACCGTGGAAGGCCTGGTGTCGGTCAGCAGCGCCCTGCGCTACGACGCACCGGCCCGCGCGGTGCGCCTGGACCAGCCGCGCGCCGATCGCATCGAGATCAAAGGCCTGACTGGGCGCGATGCCGAGCGGCTGCAGCAGATTGGTGCGCTGGTCGCGCAGGAGCTGTTGCAAGGACAGGCACTTCACACCTTCGATGAGAAGGACCTGACCGTTGGCAACAAGGTCTACGAAATCGGTGACATCACCGTGCAAAGAGATGGCATGACGGTGCAGCTCAAATGAAGTGCCGACCCGGCGGTTCGAGAAGCCAGCTGCGCGAGTTTCCGCTCGGTCATTCTGCTGACGGTATCCGGTCACCGCAACCAGCATCGACTGACTCGGCTGCGACGATGACTTGAGCCTGCGTCCAGTTCAAGTCCGTCGATTCCCGGTTGAAATAATTTCCGACTTGTCCACGAAATCGGTGGACAAGTTTGTGGGTAAGAGCCTTATGCCGCCAGCAGTGTGTTTGTCGGCGCGGTCCCTGACGGACTGGATTGCTTCAGAGCATCCGCGGAACAGGAACGCCCGTTGCGCGCGCCGCATCCGCGTCAGCTCGGCTTGTACACCAGGGCCTCCAGGCCCCGCCGGAGAAGCGCCTCACGCTGGGTCTTGTCGATCCGCTGCTGCTTCTGGGCGTCCACCAGCAGTTTCTCCAGCCCCTCGTTGAGTTCCTCGAGGAGCGTGCCGCGCTTCTTGGCGGCGTCCCAGTCGTCGAACAGCGGGTCGGTCGACGGCGGCGACAGCTTGGGAAGCTCGCGACTCATGTCCGACAGGATCCTCGTGACTTCCTCGTCGAGCTTTGAATCGTCCGTGATTTCCAGCGGTCGCCGCCAATCCGCAAGCATCTGACGGGACAGGTTCGCGCGTCGATAGCGGACGCTGATCATGTTCTGGATGCCTCTGCGGGTCTGCTTCTCGACGATCTCCTGCATTCGGCCGTCGTACGAATCCAGTGATGCTTCGACCTTCTCGCGCCGCTTGCCGAAGCGCGCGTTGGCGCTGTCGACCAGGCCGCGGACCAGGTCGGCGACGGCGTCGACCTCGAGCGCGCCGACGTTCGTGCCCGAACCGCTCTCCGGGTGCGGCGTCGCCGCCGAGTCGCCGACGACCACGGCGGACAAGTCGTCGCCCCGGAACTTGTCGGCGCGCTGAATCTTGACCTCGAAGCGTCCCACATCCTGGATGTCGAGGTTGGCAAACTCCGGATTCACCTTGGCCCGCTCGCGAATGATCGCCTTGAGCTTGTCCTTGCTGGACTGCGCATCCGCGTATTCCTTCGGCGTGAGTTGCGCCAGCACGTACTTCTGCGTGGGCGTCTCGAGGACGATCTCCCAGGCCTTCTTGTCCTGTGCCGTCTTCTCCCCGACAGCGTGCGGCACATGGGTACCCTTGTCGAGGTTCGCGGAGATCACGTGGTCGGTGAGCTCGAACCCCTTGACAGAGATGCCCAACTGTTCGGACATCACGACCCCTTTGGCGTACTTGTTGGCGTCCTTCACGCCCGAGCCGACCGCCACGACAACGAGGTCGGCAACCTCATGGACACCGTCGACGAGGCACAGCATTTCGCCGGTATCGGGATCCTTGCTCAGCTCGGACACGCCCTTGCCCTTCACGACGCGGATACCCAGGCCCTTGACGATCGCGAACAGCGTGTCCTCCAGATCGGCGACCCTGATCTTTTCGCGATCATCTCCGCTCAAGCCGAGGCCCTTGTAGACGCCGTAGCGCTCGAGGCGGTTGACGGTTTCCTTCGTCAGCTTGAGCACGTTCTGACGCGCGTACTCGTTGGCGCGGCCCTCGTACAAGGTGACTCGGCCGCCTTGCTTGGCCGCCTCGATCGCCGACATGAGCCCGATGGGCCCGCCGCCGACGACGATGATGCGTCCGCTCGACGCCAGCTTGACCGCCTCGCGCTCTCCGCTGGCCGTCGTCCGCGTGATCACCGAACCGCCGACGAGCTCCGCCGGGAAGTTCAGATAGAGCTTGAGCGACCTTTCCACCTTGGCATCGAACTTCTCCAGGCCGGCGGCTGCCACCTTCTCGGCGAAGTCGATGAGGCTGCCGAACTTGGACTCGACCTCGACCACCCATTCCTGGGCGCCTTGCACGAAGTCGGCCAGCGTCTGGGTCTCGTAGGACCCGGCCTTCACCAGGCTCGTCGCGAAAGCGGCCGTCTTCGCCGGCGTCGTCGCCAGCCTCAGAGCGGCACCGACCTTCAAGGCATCGAGTCGCGACGCCATCGCCAGCTTCACCAGGCCGTCGCGGTACGCCGCCGCGTCGGTGGCCGCTTCGGCGGGGACCGGAACCTTCAGGATGTCCTTGATGAGGGCCTGCTTCGCAAGCAGGTCGGTGCGCAGCGGATCCTTGAGCAGCCGCACCTCGGTGGCGTGCAGCCGGGTCAGCACGTCGACGGCGTTGTCGGGCGCGTCGACGTCCACGACCGTGCTGGGCTCGCTGGGCATCGCGATCAGTGAAGCCGGGTCGGTGCGGGCATGGTCGTGCATGCGGCGCTGCATCTCGACCATCTTCTCGCCGAATCGATAGACCTCCCCCTGCACTTGCCCGAGTCTGGGTTTCATCTCGTCGAGCAGTCCGACCCGCTTGGCCGCCGTCTCGGCGCTGCCATCATTCCGCAATGCCGAGACCGCGTGGACCGACGACACCAGCGCCTGGAGATGGGTGCGCGTCTCGGCGCGCAGCCCCATCAGCGAGCCCCACTGCTCCTCGAGCTGCTTCTTCAAGCCGGTCAGGTTCGTGGCTTGCTCGGGCGCCGTCAGGACCGCCGCTTGCGCACGGGCGATCGCCTCGGCGACCTGCTTCTCGTTCGCCTTCGTGACCTTGATTGCTTTCGCAACGCGAAGGTCGTCCTTCGCCTTGGCCTCGAGGCGCGGCGCGTCCTGGATGTCCTGCAGGATTTCCGTCGTCAAGGTGCCGAGGTAAGTCTTGAGCGCAGCGCACTCCCCGTCGTACGTCCTGAAGCTCGCCTGTGCCTCGAGGATCAGCCGTGCGTAGTCGTCGAGCCGGGCTTCGGTGGGGTCGGGCCGGCCTTTGCCCTTGCCGGCCGACGCCGCCTTGACCAAGCGCTCCAGTGCCGCCTGCTGGCCATCGAGCTGGTCCTGCCTCATGCGCGCCTCGGCGGCGTCCGTGACGATGCGCTCCAGCAGCTTCACCTGGTTCTTGAAGTGGCCCAGATCGGCACCGGCATCGATCACGTCCATGCGGCCCTGCAGCTCCGCCTTGACCTGCGCCATGTCGTCGCCCAAGGCGCCGAGGGCCGCCAAAGCCTTCCCGCGCTTCTTGCTGAACTCCTTCGCTTCGGACTCGACCGAGCCTCCGATCGTCTGCCTGGCCTTCGTGAAGACGCTCCTCGACTGGTTGCCGAGGATCCAGGCGTCGAGAAACTGCTGTTGCTTTGCGGTCAGTGGCATGGGATGGGCTCGCGTGGTGTGAACAGGCCCGAGGCCGAAAGACCCTTCAGCCTCTGGCCAATGGCCACCAGCTGCCGGGTCAATGTCGAGAAGATGCCGACGTCGACGAACCGGTTGTCGTGCACCGCCGGCATGGCTGGCTCTCTGCCGACCATCGGGCGAATCACTTTGTCTTGTCCATCGACTGCGACCATTCCAGCGCTGCCAGCGCGGGGTCAACGCCCTTCGTTCCCTTTTGATTCCAGGCCATCAACCCGATCGTGGTGAGGATGCGCAGCGCGATGTGAGGACGGAGCTTCACCATTGCGTCCTCGAACGAGGAGATCCACTGGTCCTTGTTGTAT
The DNA here is from genome assembly GCA_039922395.1 of Caldimonas sp. Taxonomy (GTDB): domain Bacteria; phylum Pseudomonadota; class Gammaproteobacteria; order Burkholderiales; family Burkholderiaceae_C; genus Schlegelella_A. The sequence goes on along the minus strand of JBDSAB010000250.1, from coordinate 984 downwards.
TTCATTGCCACCAGGCTTTAGATCACGGCGAGTTTCCGGATGCCGCGGTGAGTGGCGGTATGCCCGCTGTGGTCTTTCTGTTCGCCAGATCGTAAACGGCGCTTGGAAGATCCAAGACAACCGCGCTGACAACGACGACAGTGGCGAACAGCGTGAGGCCCGCAATCAGCAGATACTCGCGCCACCGACTTTCCGACTTTTGCTGGCGCTGTGCATCCTTCGCAAGAGCAAGCCGTTCGTCAGCCAATTGAGCAACGCGCAGGCGCAGATACAGCGCTCGAGCGGCCTCATGGTTGCCGTTGCTTTCCGCGTATGCCTTGGCCCACAGACCGCGAACCGGCCCTTGAGCAGACAGCTCCTCAACAACTCGGGCGTAGAGGTTCTCGTCACTCATTCAATCGGAACACGGACTGAACCTTCACCAGCGTACCCCTTCTCGACGGCGGCAGCGCAGCCGCTGAAGAGCGCGACGGCGACCCGCAGTGCGAGCGAGTGAAGACTCATGTGCAACCCTGTTGTGCCCGGATTGTCATTCAGGGGAACGCGCTTGACTTCAACGCAATGCGCCGGGTGCGCCATCGCGGTCACTGCTTCTCACCGGCCTCACAAGTGGATCACCACAGCGGCCGAATCGCCAGGTGCCAGCGAATTCCCACAGCCAATCGCGCTTTTGCCGACTCGCCTATTCCGCACCCGTGCCGTTTACTGGACACTCTTGCAACGCAAGGACTTTAAGTTGAAGGTCGCAACATTGATGTGCCTGGTCACGCTCGCCGGCTGTGCGGGTGGGACCGTTGGGGTCGGCGGCTTCGGCGGTGGGCGAGGTGGTGGTGTCGGCGTTGGCGTGAGCGCTCCCATTGGCGGCTACGGTGGCCAAGCTCCGTACGTTGTCAGCGAAGGCGAGCAAGTCATTCAGCCCGGCATGACGAGTTCCGAAGTCATCCAGCGACTCGGCCATCCGTACTACCAGTTCGGCGTGCGACA
>JBDSAB010000249.1:0-4281 GCA_039922395.1 Caldimonas sp. | reverse complement strand
AGAAGACCTGAGGCTTCCGACGCCATCAGGACTTGCGAGTGGAGTCACTTCGACGTGTCCATCGACTGCGACCACTCGAGAGCCGCCAGCGACGGGTCAAACCCCTTCGTCCCCTTCTGATTCCACGCCATCAATCCGATGGTCGTCAGGATGCGCATAGTGATATGTGGCCGCAACTTCACCATCGCGTCCTCGAATGATGAGATCCATTGATCCTTGTTGTACTTCACGGTGGGCTTGGCCTGGCCTCCTCATTTGATGTGCCTCAGCCTTAAAGCGTAAGCGTCAGCAATGCGCAGGAATTGCTGGAAATCGCTGGCTCGCCAATGTTTCGCGCGGGTTGAAGCATGCAGAGGACGTGACCGGGCCGTCTGGCTATGAACGGTTGATTCCTGAACCATGACTACTTTGCGCACATCGCCTGTGCCCGGCTGAACCCATAGGCGTTGATAGCTCCGTTCAGACATCGGTAGTACCGGGACTCTCGTTCGATTCGGTCCACCTCCCGCTGGCGAGACGCTGCCTTGACCCTGCCTACCAGGCGGCCAAAAAGTCATTTGCCCATTTCGGAACCGGCGTACGCCTTACGCGCCAACAGGGATGACGCACAGCGACCAGCGCCGGAAGGATCTCAGAATCGAGACTTTGCACGAGATGCTGCCCTCGGCGCGCGGGACTGCGGTGCTATCGCACGTGTCACTCCGGATCAGACTGGACGCCGTACGCAAGGCCGCGCAGTCGCTCAACTGGCGCAGCGCGTATGGCACCCCTGGCCGCCTACACCAGCCCGCGCGCCAGCGCGATCAGGAAGCCTGCTGCGCACGAGGTGGCCACACCGATCAATCCCGGTCCGATGAAGCTGTGGTTGATGACGTACTTCCCGATGTGAGTGGTGCCGGAGCGATCAAACTGGATAGTGGCGAGGTCGCTGGGATAGGTCGGCAGGATGTAGTAGCCGTAGCAGGCGGCGGCGAACGCCACCACGTACCCGGGCGGCACGCCGATCGCCAACCCCACCGGCACCATCGCGGCAATGGCCGCTGCCTGCGAGTTGACGAGCTTGGACACCAGCAGCAACGCCAGCGCAAAAGTCCAGGGCTGGGCTTTCACGGCGTCCGCGAGCGCGGACTTGATCTGCGGAAGGTTGGCCTCAAAGACTGTGTCGGCCATCCAGGCCACACCGAAAACCGCGACCACTGCAATCATGCCCGCGCGAAAGACCTCGGTCTTGCCGATGGCCGTGGGATTCGTCTTCGTGAAGACGACGATCAGCGCCCCTGCCATCAGCATGAACATCTGGATCGCGAGAACCATCGACAGCGGCTTGCCGCCCACTGACGGGCGAAGCGTTTCGAACGCGCCGAGCACGGCCACCACCACGATGCCGGAAACGAAAATCCACATTGCCGACCACTGCCCCCGCGACAGCGTCTTGTTCATCAGCGTTGACGTTTCGCCGTAGACCATCGTACGGCCCTCCGGCGTGGCGATGAGCGCCTGGAAGGCCTTGTCCTTGTCGAGGTCCGTGCCGCGGAACCAGCTGAAGCACGCGATCGCGAGCACGCCGACAAGGGTGGACGGAATGGTGACAGACAGCAGCGTCACGAAGCCGATCACTGGTTGACCCACAGGCACCTTGGCCAGAAATGCGACCAGTGAAACCACGGCCACTGATACGGGGCTGGCGATGATGCCCATCTGGCTGGCGATCGACGAGGCTGCCATGGGGCGCTCCGGGCGGATACCGTTCTTGATGGCCACGTCGTAAATGATCGGGAGCATCGTGTAGACGACGTGCCCCGTGCCGCACAGCATGGTCAGCGCGCAGGTTGTCAGCGGCGCGAGAACCGTAACGTACTTCGGATGGCCTCGCAGAAGCCGCTCGGCACCTTGGAGCAGCACATCCAGACCGCCCGAGGCCTGCAGCGCTGCCGATGCGGCCACCACCGCCACGATGGTCAACATGACATCCACAGGCGGCTTGCCCGGTGGCAGCGCGAACAGGAACACCAGCACCACGATGCCGACGCCACCCAGCAGGCCGAGCGCGATGCCGCCCTTGCGCGCACCGTAGAAGAGGCACGCGACGATGAGCGCGACTTGCAGTGTGAACTCCATCAGACAGGCTCGGGGTTTTGCAGCGCATCGCAGCGCGGATCAGATCACTTCGCGGCCACAGACCATTCACCCACCCAGCCTGCCCAATGCCCACCTTGGGGCAAGGCGTATGAAACGCCTTCTTCGCAGGAAACTCTTGCGCTAGATCAACAACAGGCATGGCAGCCGCGCGACAAGGCACAGGCAACGCAAGCGGCTGCATAGACTCCAGCCGCGACATCACGGTGTGGCCTGGTGCCGGGTTTTCCGTGCAGCGGTCGGTTCGATTCAGGAGCGCGATGATGAGTAAACCGATCAGCAGAACGTCGCAGGACCTGCCCGGTCGGCAGGGCGCCATCGCACGCCTTGGTACGACCCTGGCCGACTTCAGCGAGAAGTGGTTCCCGGATGCCTATGTCTTTGCTGCCATTGCCGTCCTGATCGTCACCGTCGCGGCGTTGGCGATGGGGCGCACACCGACCCAGGTGTCGGTCGATTTCGGCAAGTCGTTTTGGAACCTGATTCCGTTCACGATGCAGATGGCGTTCGTCGTCATCGGCGGCTATATCGTCGCCGTGGCCCCACCGGTACGGCGAGCCATCGACGTGCTGGCGCGTTTCCCGAAGACGCCCAAAGGAGCGGTCTCTTACGTAGCCTTCATGGCAATGCTCGCCTCACTGCTGAGTTGGGGGTTCAGCATGATCTTCGCGGGAATTTTGATGCGCGAGATCAGCAAGCGGGTTGCGGGCGTCGACTACCGGGCCATGGGCGCTGCGGGCTATCTGGGGCTGGGCAGCATCTGGGCGCTGGGGTTGTCGTCGTCGGCAGCGCTGCTGATGGCAACTAAGGGGTCGATTCCGCCGCAGTTGCTGAAGATCAGCGGCGTGATTCCGCTGGAACAAACGCTATTCACCTGGCAGAACCTGGTATTGATCGTCGTCCTTTTCGTGCTCTCGGTCTGGATCTGCTATGTCTCGACGCCCACAGCCGAGCACGCCAGGACTGCCGAGATGGCCGGCATCGTCTACAAGGACAGCCAGGAGGACATCGGCACGCCGCAGACTCCAGGCGAGAAGCTCGAGTTCAGCCCGCTGCTGACGTTGGTCATCGTCGCCTTGGGCCTCGTCTATCTCTACGATGTTTTCAGCACCAAGGGTGGCCTGGCCGCACTCGACCTCAATACCTACAACTTCATGTTTCTGATCGTCGGCATGCTGCTGCACTGGCGCCCGCGGTCATTCCTGCGCGCAGCTGCCAAGGCGGTGCCGATGACGGGTGGGGTGCTGTTGCAGTTTCCGCTTTACGCCGGCATTTTCGGCGTGCTCATGGGCTCGGGACTCAACGAGGTCCTCGCCCGGTTCTTCGTTTCGATCTCGACCCAGGACACGCTGCCCCTCATAGGTGGCATCTACTCGGCGATCCTCGGCCTGTTCCTCCCATCGGGCGGGGGCAAATGGGTCGTCGAGGCTCCGTACCTTCTCGAGGCAGCCAACCAGCTGCATGTCAATCTGGCGTGGATGGTTCAGGTCTACAACGCTGCCGAGGCGCTACCGAACTTCATCAACCCGTTCTGGATGTTGCCGCTCATGGGCCTGATCGGGGTGAAGGCCCGCGACTTGGCGGGCTACTCGACGCTGCAACTCATCTTTCATGCGCCCATCGTTCTATTGCTGCTCTGGTTGCTCGGCAAGACGCTGCCTTACGTTGCGCCCGTATTGGGATAGCCGCATGTTCGGCGACTCTGAACTCGGGTCAGCCCACACGCGCCTCGCACCCGCGTAAACGCGCGTCAGGCGCCCCTGTGGTCACTCGCTGCTCACCGTTCGACGCAGCGCAACTCGCAACGGACCTGACGCTTCTTGTGCTGCGTCGCAGCACTAAGGTAGGCAGCGAGCCTTAGCGCATCTTTTTTAGGGCTTCTTGCGGGTCCACCTCGGCTCTGGACAGGTCAAAACACCCGATGCAAGACGATGGCCGCTTCAGGCGACTGCGAGGCGGCGCGGGGGAGTTGTTGTCCCGCACCTAAATTGCTCAAGTCTCTGATCACTAGCGGGCCGTAACGATTGAATTGGGAGTAATGCGCCGTGTTGTGTCGAAGTACTTCCACTTCACGGGCTTTGGCTGTTCGTTGTACTTGCGGATGTAGCGCATGAGTTTTCTCTTGAGGTCGGGAACCGAGGTGAA
>JBDSAB010000248.1:0-3430 GCA_039922395.1 Caldimonas sp. | reverse complement strand
CCGGTCGCGCTGCGCCAGAAGTGCATCGCCGGCACCTTGGTCGCGAGCGATGCGCGGCGCCAGCGCGCGAACGCCACCATCAGCACCGCGCCGGTCAGGCCCCGGTAGAACACGATCTCGCCGAATGCGTAGTGCGCGGACGCCAGCTTCACGCAGACGCCCATCGACGCGAACAGGAACGACGCGACGACGATCAGCCAGGGCGCGGACATGCCGCGATTCTCGCCGGCGGTGCCGGTCCGACGGCTACAACGCGGCCTGGGTGCCCATCTCGCGTCCGTACCACTCGTGGAACTGCTGCATGCCGTCCTCCATCGGGCTCTGGTACGGCCCGATCTCGTCGTCGCCGCGCTCCATCAGCGCGCGCCGGCCGGCGTCCATTCGCAACGCGATCTCGTCGTCCTCGGCGCAGGTCTCCCAGTACGCGGCCTGCTCGGCCTCGACGAACTCGCGCTCGAAGGCGGCGATCTCTTCGGGGTAGTAGAACTCGACCACGTTCAGCGTCTTCTGCGGGCCCTTCGGGTGCAGCGTCGAGACGACCAGCACGTGCGGGTACCACTCGACCATCACCGACGGGTAGTAGGTCATCCAGATCGCGCCGTGCTTCGGCGCTTCGCCGTTGCGGTAGGCGAGCACGGCGTCGTGCCACTTGCGATAGGCCGGCGAGCCGGGCTTGGCGAGCGCGTTCTTCGCGCCGACGGTCTGCACCGAGTAGCGCGCGCCGAACTCCCAGCGCAGGTCCTCGCAGGTCACGAACTGGCCGAGTCCGGGGTGGAACGGCGCGACGTGGTAGTCCTCGAGGTACACCTCGATGAACGTCTTCCAGTTGTAGTCGCACTCGTGCAGCTGGACCCGGTCGAGCTGGTAGCCGGTGAAGTCGAGATCGGCCTTCGGGCCGAGCCCGGCCAAGTCGGCTCCGACCTGGCGGCCGCTGCCGTCGGCGGGCGCTTCGAACACCATGCCGTTCCAGGTCTGCACCGGGTAGTTGCGCAGGTTCAGGCACGGGTCGTCGGCGAAGTGCGGCGCGCCGATCAGCTCGCCCTTCAGGTCGTAGGTCCAGCGGTGCAGCGGGCAGACGATCGAGCTGCGGGTGTTGCCGCGGCCGCGCAGCATCACGGCCTGGCGGTGTCGGCAGACGTTCGAGATCAGCTCGACGCCGTCCGGCGTGCGCACCAGGGCGCGGCCCTCGCCTTCCTGGACCAGCGCGTGGTAGTCGCCGACCTCGGGCACCGAGAGTTCGTGGCCGACATAGCGCGGGCCACGCCGGAACAGCGTGTCGAGCTCGCGCTGGTATAGCTGCGGATCGAAATAGCTGCGAACGGACAGCTGCGAGCGGCTGCGCTCGAGCTGTGTAGGGGTCACGCGCAGGTCGGACATGGGCCCAGTTTCTCCAACAAAAAAACCGAGGTCGCACCCCTCACGCCACAGCAATCGCGGGGCCTTGCTCGACCGGGCCGCGGATTGTAGCCGCGGGGTTTCGGCCCGATGAGAAGGGCCGCCCTGCCGCGGTGTCGGCGAACGGCGACGCCCGTCGGACACGACGAACGTCCTGCATCTGAGGGACGCCCCGGCTGACTACAATCGGGGTTTGCGTTTGCGATGGAAAAAAATTCTGTTCCCACCCCGCCGACGGCGCTGCCGGCCAGTTACGAAGCGGCCGTGACGGAGCTCGACGCGCTCGTCGCGACGATGGAGGCCGGACAGCTCCCGCTCGAGCGCATGCTCGAGAGCTACCGGCGCGGCGCCGAGCTGCTCGGCTTCTGCCGATCCCGGCTCGAAGCGGTCGAACAGCAGGTCAAGATTCTCGAGGACGGGCAGCTGAAGCCCTGGACCGCGGCATGACGTCGGCGGAGTTCGATGCCTGGGCCGCCGCCGAAGCCGATGCGGTCGAGTCGGCGCTGCACGCCTGGGTTCCTTCGGATGCGCCCGCCGGTCTCGGCCTGGCAATGCGCTACGGCGTGCTCGACGGCGGCAAGCGGGTCCGCCCGCTGCTCGTGCTCGCCGCCGCGGAGGCCGTCCGCGGCCTGCGCGAAGCGGCGCTGCGGGCCGCCTGCGCGGTCGAGCTGATCCATGCCTATTCGCTGGTCCACGACGACATGCCGTGCATGGACAACGACGTCCTGCGACGCGGCAAGCCGACCGTCCATGTGCAGTTCGGCGATGCGCAGGCGATGCTGGCCGGCGATGCGATGCAGGCGCTGGCGTTCGAGGTGCTGACACCGCCCAGCGGCGTGCCGCCGGCGCTGCAGGCGCGCCTGTGCGGGCTGCTCGCGCGCTCGGCCGGCCATGCCGGCATGGCGGGTGGGCAGGCGATCGACCTGGCGAGCATCGGCCTGCAGCTTGACGAACACACGCTGCGCGACATGCACCACCGCAAGACCGGCGCGCTGCTGCAGGCCAGCGTGCTGATGGGTGCGGCTTGCGGCAGTGCGACGCCGACCCAGTGGTCTGCGCTGTCCGACTACGGCGATGCGCTCGGCCTCGCGTTCCAGGTCGTCGATGACATCCTGGACGTGACGCAGGCCTCGGCCAAGCTCGGCAAGACCGCCGGCAAGGACATGAACAACAACAAGCCGACCTACGTGACGGTGCTCGGCCTCGATGCGGCGCGGCGGCATGCCGGCGAGCTGCGCGACAAGGCGCAGGCGGCACTCGCACGCAGCGAGCTCGCGGATGCGAGCTGCCTGAGCCTGCTCGCCGACCGGGTCGTCGAGCGCGAGCACTGAGCATGGGCCACGCGACCCCTTTCGTTGCGCCCGGGAGCCGGTTCCGATGCGACGCGCACGGCCGGTGAAAGAGGAGACGCCGAGATGAAGCACGCCCTGCTCGAAACGATTCAGAGCCCCGCCGATCTGCGCCGGCTGTCGCGCCTCGAGCTGAAGCAGCTGGCCGACGAGCTGCGCGACTTCGTGGTGCAGAGTGTGTCGCAGACCGGCGGCCACCTGTCGTCGAACCTGGGCACGGTCGAGCTGACGATCGCGCTGCACCATGTCTACAACACGCCGTACGACCGCCTGGTCTGGGACGTCGGCCACCAGACCTATCCGCACAAGGTGCTGACCGGCCGGCGCGAGCGGATGTCGACCTTGCGCCAGCTCGGCGGCATCTCGGGCTTTCCGCAGCGCGAGGAGAGCGAATACGACACGTTCGGCACCGCGCACTCGTCGACCTCGATCTCGGCGGCGCTCGGCATGGCCGTCGCCGCGCGCCTGAAGGGCGAGAACCGGAAGGCGGTCGCGATCATCGGCGACGGCGCGATGAGTGCGGGCATGGCGTTCGAGGCGCTCAACAACGGCGGCGTGTCGCACTCGGACATCCTGGTCGTGCTGAACGACAACGACATGTCGATCTCGCCGCCGGTCGGCGCGCTGAACCGGCACCTCGCCCGCCTGATGAGCGGCAAGTTCTATGCGACCGCGCGCGACACCGC
>JBDSAB010000247.1:0-4269 GCA_039922395.1 Caldimonas sp. | reverse complement strand
TGAACCTGATGACGCTCGGCGGCCTTGCGCTGTCGGTCGGCATCCTGGTCGACCAGGCGATCGTGACGATCGAGAACATCGAGCGCCACCTGCACCTCGGTACGCCGCTCGAGGAGGCGATCGAGGTCGGCGCCGGCGAGATCGGCGTGCCGGCGTTCGTCTCGACGCTCTGCATCTGCATCGTGTTCGTGCCGATGTTCTTCCTGTCGGGCGTCGCCCGCTTCCTGTTCGTGCCGCTCGCCGAGGCGGTGGTGTTCGCGATGCTGGCGTCGTACCTGTTGTCACGGACGCTGGTGCCGACGCTGATGATGCTGCTGATGCGCGGCACCCACCACGCGGGTACCGCGTCGGCCGCCGGTGTGACCACTGCGCGCACCAGCCTGCTGCAGCGGCTCTATCGCAGCTTCGACCGCCGCTTCGAGCGGGTGCGTCGCGCCTACACGCTCGTGCTGTCGGCACTGCTCGCGCGCCGGGCCGCGTTCGTGTGGGGCTTCCTCGGCTTCTGCGTGCTGTCGGGCGGCCTCTACCCGGTGCTCGGCCGCGACTTCTTCCCCGAGGTCGATGCCGGCCAGATCCGCCTGCACATCCGCGCGCCGACCGGCACCCGCATCGAGGAGACCGCCCGCCTCGCCGACGAGGTCGAGGCGGCGATCCGGCAGCTGGTTCCGAAGGACCAGCTCGAGACCATCCTCGACAACCTCGGCGTGCCGAACAGCGGCATCAACCTGTCGTACAGCAACGCCGGCACGATCGGCACGCTCGACGGCGAGATCCAGCTGTCGCTGAAGGAAGGGCACCGGCCGACCAGCGAGTTCGTCTCGCTGCTGCGCGCCGAGTTGCCGAAGCGGTTTCCCGGCATCGAGTTCTTCTTCCAGCCGGCCGACATCGTCACGCAGATCCTCAACTTCGGGTTGCCGGCCGCGATCGACGTGCAGTTCGCCGGCGCCAACATGACGGCCAACGCGGTGCTCGCCGCCGAGCTCGTCAAGTCGATCCGCAAGATTCCCGGCGCCGTCGATGCGCATGTGCACCAGCGCTTCGACAGCCCGGTCGTCAACCTGCAGATGGACCGCACGCGCCTGCAGCAGATGGGCCTGTCGGCCTTCAACGTCGGCCAGAACGTGCTGGTCTCGCTGTCCGGCAGCTCGCAGACGGCGCCGGCGTTCTGGCTCAATCCGCAGAACGGCGTGGTCTACAACATCGCGGTGCAGACGCCGCAGTACAAGGTCGACACGCTCGACGCGCTGCTCAACATGCCGGTTGCCGCCACCGGCGGTGCCGCGGCGGCGACCGGGAGCACCGGTACCCAGCTTCTGGGCAACCTCGTCGAGGCGACGCCGAACCGCCAGCTCGCGGTGGTCTCGCGCTACAACATCATGCCAGTCGTCGACGTCTACGTCAGCGTGCAGGGTACCGATCTTGCAAGCGTCGCCGGCCAGGTGCAGAAGCTGGTCGACGAGATTCGCCCCAAGTTGCCGCGCGGCAGCACGGTCGCGCTGCGCGGCCAGGTCCAGACGATGCAGTCCTCCTTCATCGGCCTCGGCGTCGGCCTCGCGATGGCGATCGTGCTGGTCTACCTGCTGATCGTCGTCAATTTCCAGTCGTGGATCGATGCCGCGATCATCATCGCAGCGCTGCCGGCCGCGCTCGCCGGCATCGCCTGGATGCTGTTCATCACCGGCACCACCTTGTCGGTGCCGGCACTGACCGGCGCGATCATGACGATGGGCGTCGCGACCGCGAACAGCATCCTCGTCATCGCGTTCGCGCGGCAGCGCCAGCAGGAGGGCGTGCCGGCGCTGTCGGCCGCGCTCGAGGCCGGCGCCACGCGGATCCGCCCGGTGCTGATGACCGCGCTCGCGATGATCATCGGCATGATCCCGATGGCGCTCGGCATCGGCGAAGGCGCCGAGCAGAACGCGCCGCTCGGCCGCGCGGTGATCGGCGGGCTGCTGTTCGCGACGGTGTCGACGCTGTTCTTCGTGCCGGTGCTGTTCGCCGACGTGCACCAGCGCCTTGCGCGCCGGCGCGCGGCACACGCCGCCCCCTCGACCGCCGCACACATCCCGGTCGCCCAGGAGTCCTGATCGCATGAGCACTTCCGCACGGCCGCTCCGAAGGAAGGGCTCCGTCCCGCTCGGCGGGACCGGCCGCAGGCCGAGGGTGCACCCATGACCGAACAACGCCACGCGGCCCTCGGCATCCACGCCGGCTCGGCCACCGACGAGGGCGACGCGGCCGACCTGCTGAAGCGGCGCCAGATCGTGCGCCGCACGCGCATCCTGACCGTTGTCGTGCTGCTCCTACTCGCCGTCGGCGCCGGCCGCACGATCATGAGCCGGATGGCGAACGCCAAGGTTCTCGAGGCCGGCGCCAGCGAGCAGGCGATCCAGTACGTGAAGACGACGACGCCGAAGACGAGCGCGGTCGGCCAGGACGTCGTGCTGCCGGGCACCCTGCAGGGTTTCGTGCAGGCGCCGATTTCGGCGCGCTCGAGCGGCTACCTGAAGCGCTGGACCAAGGACATCGGCAGCAAGGTCGCAAAGGGCGAGCTGCTCGCCGAGATCGAGTCGCCCGAGATCGACCAGCAGCTGTCGCAAGCGGTCGCTGCGCGCCAGCAGACCGTCTCGAGCTTCGAGCTCGCGAAGAGCACCGTCGCACGCTGGGAGGGCCTGCGCAGGCAGGACGTGGTCTCGCAGCAGGAGCTCGACGAGCGCCGCAGCGGCCTGGCGCAGGCGACCGCGAATGTCGCCGCGGCCGAGGCCAACGTGCAGCGCCTGCGCCAGCTCGAAGGATTCAAGCGCGTGGTTGCGCCGTTCGCCGGCGTCATCACGCGCCGCAACGTCGACGTCGGCGACCTGATCGATGCCGGCGGCGGCGCCGGCCGTGTGCTGTTCCAGCTCGCGCAGACCGATCCGCTGCGGGTCTACGTCAACGTGCCGCAGTCGTACGCGCACCTGGTCCGGCCCGGCCAGCCGGTCGTCGTCACGCAGGCCGAGCTGCGCGGCCAGAAGTTCGTCGGCGAGGTGGCCCGCACGTCGGCCTCGATCGACAGCGCGACGCGGACGATGCAGGTCGAGGTCGCGCTGCCCAACAAGGACGGCGCCTTGCTGCCCGGCGCCTACGTGCAGGTCGCCCTGCCGCTGGCGGCGAGCCAGGCGCTCGCGATCCCGACCAATGCGCTGCTGTTTCGCGGCGAGGGTACACGTGTCGCGATCGTCGATGCGCAGGGCCGCGTAAAGCTGCGGCCGATCACGCTCGGCCGCAACCTCGGCGAATCGTTCGAGGTGCTCGACGGCATCAGCGCGAAGGACCGGATCGTGCTGAACCCGGGCGATTCGCTCGCCGAAGGCGACCTCGTGGCACTCGCACCGGCGACTGCCGAAGCCGGCGCGGCGAGCGCTGGTGCCAGTGCGCCGGCGGTCGGGCGCGAGGCCGTCGGCACCAAGGGATCGCCGTGATTCGACGCGGCGGGTTCGCGCTCGGCCTCGGCGCCGCGCTGCTGCTGGCCGGCTGTGCAGTCGGCCCCGACTACCGCAAGCCGGCGCTCGACCTGCCGATCGCCTGGAAGGTCGAAGCGCCGTGGCGCGAGGGCACGCCCGACGACCAGTCCGCCAAGGGCCCGTGGTGGCGCCGTTTCGACGATCCGCAGCTCGATGCGCTGGCCGAGCAGGCGCTCGTCGCGAATGCCACGCTGGCGGTCGCCGCGGCGCGCCTGGCGCAGGCGCGGGCGATCGTCAGCGCCACATCGGCGTCGCTGCTGCCCCAGCTCAACCTGACCACGCGCGCCTCGCGCCAGCGCATCTCGGCGAACCGGCCGCAGACCAACTATGCGTCGCCGAATTTCTCGACCGTGCAGAACGACTTCATCGCGTCGCTCGCGGTCAGCTACGAGGTTGATCTGGCAGGCCGGGTGCAGCGCTCGATCGAAGGCGTGCAGGCATCGGCCGAGCAGTCGGCGGCCGACTTCGAGAACACGCGCCTGGTACTGACCGCCGACCTCGCGACCAACTACTTCAACCTGCGCTCGACCGACACCGAGCTCGACGTGCTGATGCGCTCGATCGTGCTGCAGCGCCGCGCGCTCGGCCTGATCAGCGCGCGCCACGATCTCGGCGCGGTCTCCGGCCTCGAGGTCGCGCAGCAGCAGGCGCTGCTCGACACGACCTTGGTCCAGGTCGACGTGCTGCGGCGCCAGCGCAGCGTGTTCGAGCATGCGATCGCGACGTTGACCGGCACCGCCGCGCCGGTCTTCGCGCTGGCCCCCGA
>JBDSAB010000246.1:0-9520 GCA_039922395.1 Caldimonas sp. | reverse complement strand
CCTGGTCGGCGCCTTCAACGAGGACCGCGACATGATCTCGGCGCAGGCCCGCAACATCGCGCGCAGTCCGAACTCGAAGATGCTGCCGCTCGGCATCGATTCGGCGCTGATCCAGTTCCGGCGCCTGGTCGACCGCGAGATCGCCGCCGAAGCGAGCGCCTGAGCGGCGCGGTCGGTCGGCCTGCGGCGCGCCTCGCCGCCCGCGGTCACTTCGCCTCGCCGCGCATGCGGCTGACTTCCTTGCGCTTCATCGTGATGTACTCGGCCTTCTCCATCTCGTGGAGCTGGGTCGCGTAGCGCTCGGTCGCGTCGTACCAGGTCGTCAACGCCTTCTCGGTCCGCTCGCCCGCCGGCAGCGCATGGGTCGCGAGGTACGAATCGATCGCAAGGTAGTAGCGCATCGTGTTGCGCTCGAGCAGGCCGATCACCCCGCCTACGTAAACCGGCTTGCCGTCGGCGCCGCGCTCGGCGGCAGTGAAGCCGACCTTCGCGCTGCCGACCGTGCCGAGGTAGGCCTGGGTCGCCATCCTCGCCGCCATGCCGTAACCATAGGCGTACGACATGTGGACGAACGTGCGGCGCGCATCGATCGGCGTGGCCTGCAGCTGAATCCGATAGTTTCGGGTGCCGAACGGACCCTGGTCGGCGTTCAGCACCACCTGCAGGTAGTCGGGCGACGACTTCGCCAGCTTGTAGACGAAGTCGAGCTTGTAGGCATCCTCGATCGGCTGGTCGAACTTGCGCCCGGCGGCCACCGACAGTGTGGTTCCGCCGCCGGCGTCGGTCGCCTTGCAGTGCTTCACGTTCAGGTGGAGGATCAGGATGTCGCACCAGTTGCCGGCCGGCTTGACCGCCTGTTCGACCGTCGCGAACGGGTACTCGACGACCGAGAAGATGTCGCCCTTCAGATCGTTCGACGTCTGTGCCGACTCGAGCGCAAGCGGCCGGCCGAACGCATTGTTGGCGAGGCGTTCGGTCAGCTCGGCATGGCGCGCCTTCAGGGTCGCCGCATCCTGCGCCTGCGCCGTGCCCAGCGCGGCCAGACCGACGCCCAGCGCGACCCATCCGCCGAACCGGCGGATCGTCGAAAGGAATCCACGGGGGTGCTTGGTGTCCATCGAATCGTCCTCCGCTACAGCCAGTATTCCCACATTCTCCCGAACAGTTCCTTGACGCGGACATCGATCGGGCGCTTCTGCCATTCTTCCAGCGCAATAGGCTTCGAGGCTGCGAGGTCGCGCTCGAACGAGGCGCGCATCCGATCGCCGAATTCAGGGCCGATGATGACCGCATTGACCTCCTGGTTGTGCAGGAAGCTGCGCCAGTCGAGGTTGGTCGAGCCGATCGTCGACCAGACGCCATCGATCAGCGCGGTCTTCGAATGCAGCAGCACGTCCTTGCGCTCGTAGAGCTTCAGGCCGCCACGCAACAAGCGGTCGTAGTGGGCGCGGCCGGCGTGGAACACGAGCCAAGAATCGGTCGCGCTCGGCAGGATCATCTTGACGTCGACGCCGCGCGCGACCGCGCCGATCAGCGCATCCATCAGCTGCGGGTCGGGCACGAAGTAGGCGTTGGTCAGCAGGATCTCGGTCTCGGCGCTGTGGATCGCCGACAGGAACGTCGCGTAGATCGGACTGAACGGCTCCTCGGGCGCGCTGGCGATCGCTCGAACGACTTCCTTGCCCTTGGCCTGGATGGTCGGAAAGTAATTGCGCTTGGCGAGCGGCTCGCCCTTCTGACGCTCCCAGGTTTCGATGAACATCTTCTGCAGGTCGGCGACGACCGGGCCGCTGAGCTGCAGGTCGGTGTCGCGCCACGGCCGGTCCTTGGGGCTGCCGGAGCCCATTGCCGACCCGGCGGAACCGGCGGAACCGCTGCCGGCCGAATAAACGCCGCTGATGTTGATTCCGCCGAGGAACGCGGTTCGGCCGTCGACGACGAGGAGCTTGCGGTGGTCACGTTGGTTGACGTCCCAACCCGCCTTCGCGGTGACCGGATTGACCGGGTTGAACTCGAGCAGCTTGATGCCCGCATCCTTCAGGCGCTGGAAGTACTCTTTCGGCGTGCCGATGGTGCCGACGCTGTCGTAGATCAGGTTGACCTGAACGCCTTGCCGCTGCTTCTCGATCAGCGCGTGCGCGAACGTGTCGCCGACCTCGTCGGCCTCGAGGATGTAGGTCTCCATGTTGATGTGATCGCGCGCCGCGCGGATCGCCGCGAGCATCGCGGCGTACGTCGCCGGCCCATCCTCGAGCAGGATCGCCGTGTTGCCAAGGGTCAGCGGATTCCCGGCAAGCGCTTCCTCGACGGCGAGATGGCGGTCGAGCAGGGTCGTCTTCTTGCCGCCGGCGGCCAGGCGGTCGATGATTGCCTTGCTCTGGCTCGTCGACAGCAGGCGTCCGTTGGCGCCTTCGACCTGCACCGGTCCGCGCGACCGCGCCATGTCCGGCACGACGACCGGCAGCGAGCTGCACGCACCCAGCATCGTGGCCATCGCGAACCCGAGCAACCGGGCGCGAAAGCCTCGTACGACCCACTCCATCGCGTCTCCTGTGGCAGCGCTGCGCTGCGTTGTCGATGCGTTCGGCCGAAAGGCCAACGCGCTCGACGGCAGGTTAGCGGCGATCGGCGGCGCGGCGACGCCGCCCGGAAATCAGGAGCGTCGCTCCGACAGCATCTGCGCCACTTCTCCGACAAGACCCGGGCCCTTGTAGATGAACCCGGTATAGATCTGGACCAGATCGGCGCCCGCCGCGACCTTCGCGCACGCGTCGGCGCCGCTCATCACGCCGCCGACGCCGATGATCGGATAGGCGCTGCCCAGGGCGGCGCGCAGTTGTGCGATCACACGGTTCGAACGGTCGAAGACCGGCGCGCCCGACAGGCCGCCCGCCTCGGCACCATGGATCAGGTGCTTGACCGCGGCGCGGTCGAGTGTCGTGTTGGTCGCGATCACGCCGTCGATGCCGTGCGCCGTCAACGCCGTCGCGATCGCGGCGACCTGCGCCTCGTCGAGGTCGGGCGCGATCTTCAGGAACAGCGGCACCGTGCGTGCATGGCGCCGCGCCAGCACGGCCCGGCGTTCCTGCAGGGCCGACAGCAGCGCATCGAGCGCGGCATCGCTCTGCAGCGAGCGCAGGTTCGCGGTGTTCGGGCTCGAGATGTTGACCGTCACATAGTCGGCATGCGGATAGACGCCCTCGAGGCAGGCGAGATAGTCGTCGGCGGCGCGTTCGATCGGCGTCGTCGCGTTCTTGCCGATGTTCAGACCGAGGATGCCGCCGCTGCGGCGGAACTGTGCACGCCGCACATTCGAGATGAACGCGTCGAGGCCGTCGTTGTTGAAGCCGAGGCGGTTGATCAGCGCCTGTGCATCCGGCAGCCTGAACATGCGCGGCTTCGGGTTGCCGGGCTGCGGCTTCGGCGTGACCGTGCCGACCTCGATCGCGCCGAACCCCAGCGCCGCCAGGCCGTCGATGCAGCGGCCATTCTTGTCGAGGCCGGCCGCGAGACCGACGCGGTTCGGGAAGGTCAGCCCGGCGAGCCGGACCGGGTCGGCGACGCGGCGCTGCAGGACCATGCAGATCAGCGGCGTGCGCTGGATCCGCGCCAGTGCGCCGAGAGTCAGGTCGTGCGCCTGCTCCGGATCGAGGCCGAACAGGAACGGGCGGGCGAGGGCGTACGGGACGAGAGGCATGGCACTTTCGGCGAGGCGTCATTGTCTCGCACGGCATACTGCCTTTAAGACATGCATGCACCAGATCGCGAGGCCGAGATGACCGACGAGCGCATCGAGAAAGACACTTTCGGCGACATCGCCGTGGCCGCCGACCGCCTGTGGGGCGCGCAGACGCAGCGCTCGCTGCACCACTTCGACATTTCCACCGAGCGGATGCCCGACGAGCTGATCTGGGCCCTCGCGATGGTCAAGCGCAGTGCCGCGGTCGTCAACCGCGAGCTCGGCGCGCTCGATGCCCGCAAGGCCGAGGCGATCGTCGCGGCCGCCAACGAAGTGCTGAACGGCGACCACCCGTCGCAGTTTCCGCTCTCGGTCTGGCAGACCGGCTCGGGCACGCAGACCAACATGAACCTCAACGAGGTGCTCGCGAATCGGGCCTCGCAGATCCTCGGCGGCGCGGTCGGCGAAGGTCGGCTGGTGCATCCGAACGACGAGGTCAATCGCGGGCAGTCGTCGAACGATGTCTTCCCGACCGCGATGAGCGTGGCGGCAGTGCGGGCGATCGAGACCCACCTATTGCCCGCGCTGCAGACACTGCGGGCGACGCTCGCCGCGAAGGCCGCGGCGTTCGACGACATCGTCAAGATCGGCCGAACGCACCTACAGGACGCGACGCCGCTGACCCTCGGCCAGGAGATCTCTGGCTGGGTCGCCCAGCTCGACCACGGCATCGGCCATGCCCTCGATGCCTTGCCGCACCTGCGCGAGCTGGCGCTCGGCGGCACGGCGGTCGGGACCGGGCTGAACGCCCACCCCGAGTTCGGTGCACGGGTCGCCACCGAGCTGTCGCGCGCGACCGGGCTCGCCTTCGTCACGGCACCGAACAAGTTCGAGGCGCTCGCCGCCCACGACGCGCTGGTCCATGCGCACGGGGCGCTGAAGACGATCGCGGCCTCGCTGATGAAGATCGCCAACGACGTGCGCTGGCTCGCCTCCGGGCCGCGCTCGGGGCTCGGCGAGATCCGCATCCCCGAGAACGAGCCGGGCAGCTCCATCATGCCGGGCAAGGTCAATCCGACCCAGTGCGAGGCGCTGACGATGCTGTGCTGCCAGGTGTTCGGCAACGACGTTGCCGTCAACATCGCCGGCGCGTCCGGCAACTTCGAGCTGAACGTCTACAAGCCGGTGCTGATCCACAACTTCCTGCAGAGCGTGCGGCTGCTGGCCGACGGCGCGCTCAGCTTCGAGGAACATTGCGCGCGCGGCATCGAGCCTGACCGCGAACGCATCGCCGAGCTCGTGCAGCGTTCGCTGATGCTGGTCACCGCGCTCAACCCGCACATCGGCTACGACAAGGCGGCGCAGATCGCGAAGCACGCGCACAAGAGCGGCAGCACCTTGAAGGAGGCCGCGGTCGCCTCGGGCTGGGTCAGCGCCACGGACTTCGACGCCTGGGTGCGTCCGGAGCAGATGGTCGGCCGGCGTTGACGCTGCGAAGCGCTGCTGATCGACAATCGCGCCTCCACTCGCGGGATCGCCGATGACGCAGGACGAGTTGAAGGTGATGGTCGGGCACGCCGCACTGGCGTATGTCGTGCCCGGGGCGGTGGTCGGGGTCGGCAGCGGCTCGACGGTCAACTGCTTCATCGACGCGCTGGCAACGATGCGCGACCGGATCGCCGGCGCGCTGTCGAGCAGCGAGGCCAGCAGCGCGCGCCTGCGCAAGGTCGGCATCGAGGTGCTCGACCCGAACGGGGTCGACGGCTTCCCGGTCTATGTCGACGGCGCCGACGAGATCGACGCGACGGGCTGCATGATCAAGGGCGGCGGCGCAGCGTTGACGCGTGAAAAGATCGTCGCCGACATGGCGCAGCACTTCATCTGCATCGCCGACGAATCGAAGCGGGTGCGCACCTTGGGTCGTTTTCCGCTGCCGGTCGAAGTGATCCCGATGGCGGCCGGCCTGGTCGCACGGCGATTGAGGGAGCTCGGCGGCAAGCCGGTGCTGCGCGACGGCGTGACGACCGACAACGGCGGCCATATCCTCGACGTGCACGGCCTCGTCATCAGCGACCCGGCGGGCCTGGAACGCGAGATCAACCAGTGGCCCGGCGTCGTCTGCGTCGGCATCTTCGCGCGCAACCGCGCGAACGTCTGTCTGCTCGGCACGCCGACGGGCGTCACCACGCTGACTTTCTGATCCACGCCCGCGAGTTCGCGCTCAAAAACGCGTAACCTCCGCACCTCAGCTCACCGGAAGGACGGCCCGTGGCCAAACCCAACTATTCGTTCGAAAAGCGGCAGCGCGAACTGGCCAAGAAGAAGAAGAAGGAAGAGAAGGAAAAGGAAAGGGCCGACCGCAAGGCCGGCGCGCCGGGTTCAGGCGATGCGTCGACGGATCAGGGAGCGGCGACCGGCAGCGAGGCTCCGAGCACCCCACCAACGACCGAGCCGGCGCGCTGACCGCCCGTTATCGGCTTCATCGGTTCTGCCGCTGCCGTTCGCGCACCGCGAAGCGGGCCGGATCGATCGCATCGAGCAGGCGGGCACCGACCGGTGATGGCGCCCCGCTGACCAGTGCCGCGATGATCTGCCCGCCCAGGGCAGCCCATGTGATGCCGCGCGAGCCGAGGGCCGTGAAGACGTACAGACCAGGCTCACGGGGAACGAGCCGCAGCGTGTCGGGTCTCGAGATGCGCCCCACCGAATCGGGAGCGACATCAACCCTGGGCGGCATTGCGCCGACCAGCGGCAAACGATCCCGACTCACCCAACGCGTCGCCGCCCGCGCCTCGAAGACCCCCATGTCATCCAAGTTCGCGCCGACGGACGGCAACAGGCGCGCCAGCTGACGCAGGTTCCGTTGATGGTCGCCGGGCCGGATGTCGGTGCCGGCATCGCCGAGATCTGACGTCGCGCCGAAGATCGCGCGGCCCTCGATCTCCGGTAGGAGAAAGCCGGCGCCCGTCAGCGGCAAGCGCGGCCACTGCAGATCGGAACGCGCATCGATGGGCAGCATGCTGATCTGCCCCCGGACCGGCTCGACCGGCCAGGACCCGCCGGTCAGGCGCAGGCTCTCGCCGCCGCCGGCCAGCACGACGACTTCGGCCGAGGCAATCAGCCGTCCTGAGGCGTCGAGCGCGTGCCATCGATCGTCCGCCCGCGCGAGCGACGCCACCGGCGTGCTGGTGCGCACATCGACGTGCGAACCCGCGCGCTCGACGAACGAGCGGGCGAGGCCATGCGGCGCGATCCACCCGCCGCCTGGATAGAACCAGGCGGCACGTTCGATTCGCACGCCAGCGCGGGCGCTCGCCTCGCTCAGGTCGAGGGCCTGCACATAGCTGGCTGGCAGGCGCAGGCGGTTGAGCAGGGCGCGCATCGCATCGACCGCCTGGTCGTCGTCGACGAGCTGGAGCAGGCCGTCCAGGCCACCGGCCACCCGATGGTTGGCGATCGCGCAGGCCGCGGCGGTGTGCGCTTCGAGTGCGGCGGCGCGATGGAAGCGCGCGTGGCTGCCGTCCTGTCCGTTGACGATGCCGTGGAAGAGGCCGGCCGGATTGCCCGACGCCTCGCCGGCAATCGACGGCCCGCGCTCGACGATCAGGCTGTCCCAGCCCCGTTCGGCCAGCGCCCAGGCGGTCGCGCAGCCAGCCAGTCCGCCGCCGACGATCAGCGCTCGGATGTTCGATGTGCGCGCGGCCTCGCGCAGGCGGAGACGACACGGCGTGAACCGGGGGGCGAAACGCCCATGCCAAGGGGTAGGCGACGGGTGTGCAGACGCAGTGCGCCCAACGTCACCGGTGCCGAAGCCGACGCTGTTCAAAGCCCCTTCAGCGGCGGTTGCGAGCAGACCGGTCGTGAGTGTCGCCTCGGGTGCGGCAAGCCGCGCGAGCGCTTTCGCGTGGCGCGGCTCGCGCGCCAGCAGGTCTTCGTCGTTTCCCACGGACTCGATCAGAAAGGCGTCGACCGTCGCGACGATGTCGCGCAGTGCGCGTGACGCGTCATCCGGACAGATCAGCAATTGAACGCGGCCGTCTTCGAACGCGAGGCGATGCAGGTCCGGCGTCGACGGCGGCAGGGCATCCGACAGCAGTGCTTGCAGCGAACTCTCGCTAGTCGCGACGAGCGGCGTCGCAGCGGCGGCGGGAACGCCTGCGCCAACCACGATGACGTCGAGCCGTTCGCAACGCCGAGGGTCGACGCGCCAGGCGGCCCACGCGGTCACAAAAATCGCCAGCGCACTGTCGCCGATCGCGAGGACCGTGAAGCGTTGGCGCCCCGACCAGCGCAGCGACACCTCACTGGCTTGCCACAGCGTGGCCGCGTCCTCGGCCATCAGGCGACGGCCGCGGCGCCCTCGAGCCACGCGAGCAGCCGATCGCGCGCGGCCGCGAGGCCGCGATACGACAGCACGGCCGGACTCATCGTCGACAGCGCGGCGTGCAGCTGACGCGCATCGGCCGCGGACCGGATCGCGGCACGCAGCGGCTCGACCTCGACATGGATCGTGAACACCGCAAGCCGCGAGCCGGCGACCGGAATGAAGGTCTGCCGCTCGGTCCGAAGGTAGGCCGACGCCGCCAGTGCATCGGCGCCGAGCGAAGGGTTCCAGCCGAGCGCGGCGGTCCGTTGCGGATGGCGGTCGAGGTGCGGGTCGGCGGTCAGCGTCCAGACGAAGCGCTCCCAGCGATCGCTGCCGGTCACCAGGCGGGCCAGATGGTCCGCGGCGGCAAGCAGCACCGCGTTGTCGGCAACCGGCGCATGGACTTCGGTGAAGTGACGGCCGACCTTGTCCTCGGGAGCCCAGCTCGACGGCAGGCAGACGGCGAGCCACGGAATGGTCGCGCGCGCACCGTCGATCACCGCGAAGTCTTCGGCGAACGCGAGGCTGAGAAGCCCTGCGAGGCGCCACGGCGCCGGCAGCGCAGCGAGGCAGGTGCCGATCTCGGCCGGGCCGTCGCCGACGAAGCAATCGCCGGCGAGTGACCAGCCGAGAGTGCTCGCGACATAGCGGTCGGAGCCATCTCGGGCAAAGCAGTCCGGGTGCTCGGCGGCGGCCTGCGTCGCCAGCGCCTCCAAGGCACGGCCCGCATCGAAGCCAGCCTTGGCGACGAACGCCTGTTCGCAATGTGCCGAGAGGACCGCGAGCTTCTCGACCAGCGCACGATCGCCGAGACGATTCGGCGTCAGCTGCGGCGTTCCGGGGGCGATGCGCCGCAGGCCCGGTTGCATCCGGAACGGAGCGGCGACGGCGGAGAAGTCGAACGCCATGGCGGGATCATGCCGAAAAGAGAAGGGCGCCGAGGGCGCCCTTGTTCGCGAGAAGCCAGCCGCCTGCTCAGACGCGCTTGCGGTACTCGTGGGTGCGGGTGTCGATCTCGACCTTGTCACCGGTCTGCACGAACAGCGGCACCGAGATCTCGAAGCCGGTCGCGATCTTCGCGGTCTTCAAGACCTTGCCGGAGGTATCGCCCTTGACCGCGGGCTCGGTGTCGGTGATCTCGCGCACCAGGCTGGTCGGCAGCTC
This sequence comes from Caldimonas sp., assembly GCA_039922395.1. Classification (GTDB taxonomy): domain Bacteria; phylum Pseudomonadota; class Gammaproteobacteria; order Burkholderiales; family Burkholderiaceae_C; genus Schlegelella_A. The sequence continues at coordinate 311 of JBDSAB010000246.1, read as the reverse complement.
GACCGAAATCGCCTTGCCGTCGTAGAAGACCACTTCGACGGTCATCGCGTCCTCGAGGTACTGGATAGCGTCGCCCATGTTCTCCGACTCGACTTCGAACTGGTTGTACTCGGCGTCCATGAACGCGTACATCGGGTTCGCGAAATAGGAGTACGTGCACTCCTTCTTGTCGAGGATGACCTGATCCATCTTGTCGTCGGCCTTGAAGACGACCTCGGTGCCCGAGTTGGACAGCAGGCTCTTGAGCTTCATGCGCACGGTGGCGGAGTTGCGCCCGCCGCGGCTGTATTCGGTGCGCAGAACCACCATCG
>JBDSAB010000245.1:0-7159 GCA_039922395.1 Caldimonas sp. | reverse complement strand
CGCGAAGAAGTCGAGGTGGGTGCGCGCGACGTCGAGCGAGCGCTCGATCGAGCCGACACCGTAGCCGTGGGCGTTGTGGTTGTGGATGTCGCCGTAGAGGATGCGGTAGGCGCTCATCCGGACGGCCCCGCGATCGGACCGGTCGTCTCGGCAGCGGCGCGGGGCGCGTCAGGCAAGCCAGCGATCCCGGTTGGCAGCAACGAAGGCATCGTCGGCCAGGTCGGCGTGCTGCCTCAGCACGCGGTCGATCTCGGCGGCCTGGCCCGAGCCGAGGCCCTCTTCCGGATCGAGGCACCAGATGCCTTCGAGCAGCCCTTGTCGGCGCAGCACCTCGTGGCAACCGGCGATGCAGCCGTGGAAGTTGTTCGCGACATCGAAGAACGCGCTGTTGCAGTCGGTCACGCGGCTGTCGAGCGCGAGCAGGTCGACATCGAGCGCGCCGCCGGCCTCCTGCGCCGCGGCCGATGCCTTGCAGCGCTCGAGCAGCTCGACCGCGCCGTGGGTCCACACCGACCAGTGGCCGAGCAGGCCGCCGCGAAACCGCAATGTCACCGGCTTGCCGTCGCGCATCGCGGTGAACGGCGAAACGAGGTCGAGCACGATGTGGTCGTCGTTGCCGGTGTAGAGGACGACGCGGTCCTCGGCGCCGGCCTCGACGATGCCGCGCACGACATCGAGCGTGCGGTAGCGGTTGAACGGCGCGACCTTGATCGCGACGACGTTCTCGATCGCGGCGAAGCGGGTCCAGAACGACGCGCTCAGGTCGAGGCCGCCGACCGCCGGCTGCAGATAGAAGCCGATCAGCGGGATCGCGTCGGCGACCGCGCGGCAGTGCGCAATGACCTCGTCCTCGCTGCGGCCCTTCATCGCCGCCAGGCTCAGCAGGCCGGCGTGGTAGCCGAGCCGGCGCGCGAGCTGCGCCTCCTCGACCGCCTTCGCCGTGGCGCCGCAGACGCCGGCCACCATCACCAGCGGACCGCCGCTACGCGGCCACGCGCGCGCGGTGTCGAGCGCGATCTGCAGCACCGGCTCGTAGAGGCCGACGTCGCGGATCGCGAACTGGGTCGTGTGCACGCCGACCGCGAGGCCGCCGGCTCCCGCGTCGAGGTAGTAGCGGGCGAGCGCGCGCTGGCGCCGCTCGTCGAGGCGGCGGCGCGCATCGAGCGCGAGCGGGTGGGCCGGAATCGCGAGGCCGTCACGGAGGCGCGCGCGCAGCTGATCGATCGAGAGCGCTGGCAACGCAGCCGGTGCGCGGGAAGAAGCGTTCGGCGTCATCGCATCGTCATCCGAATTCGGGGCCGGCCAGTGCGAATTGACGATCGCCGCAAGCGAACTCCTTGCCCCCGAGCGCCATCCTCGCGAACGGGCGCTGGCGCACGAAGCCGCGCGCCTCGAGCGCCGCAGCGAGCTCGCGCCAGCGCGTCGGCACGTCGAGGAACAAAGCGCCGGCGCGTGATCGCAACGCGGCGCCGAGGAGTGCGAGCGCGCCGGCCGGATCGGCCGCGACGAGCGGACCGAACTGGGCCGCGCGCTGGCCGTCGCGAACGATCGCAAAGCCGCTGCCGTCGTGCGTCATCCAGGCGCGGGTGCCGCGGCGGCCGAGGATGTCCTCCAGCAACGCGCGCCGGCCGGCGCCGCCGGCGGTCCGGTCGAGCGCCACGATGGCGTCGAGGTCGGCCGGGCCCGCGCTGCGCAGCGATGGCGCGTGCGCGGCGGTCGGCGCCTCCGCCGTCTCGGCATCGACGGCCAGCGTGCCCTCCCAGCGCTCGAACTCGAATCCGGGCTGAAAGCCGAGCTGCCGGTAGACCGGCTGGCCGGCCGGGGTGGCGTCGAGCACCGGCGTCATGCCGAACGCGCGCAGCCGCTTCACGCAAGCGTCGACCAGCCGCGACGCGAGCCCGCGATGGCGCCAGTCGGGTGCCACGAGCACCATCGAGATCCAGCCGAAGCCGCCGCCGTAGACGAGCGCCGCCGCGGTCGCGACCAGGACGCCGGAAGCGCTCCGAAAGCCGATCGCCTGGCCTTGCCCGATGAAGAACGCCCAGTCGTCGGCGGTCTGGTTCCAGCCCGCGCCGGTGGACAGCAACAGGCCGCCGGCGACATCGGACAGGGTCAGCGCGACGAGCGAGAGCGTTTCAGAACCCTCCATCGCGGACCTCGAACTTGGTCGGCTTGTTGAAACTCTCGCGCTCGGCGCCGACCCAGTCGGCGACCCAGTCGAGCATCGCCCCCATCGGCACGCGCGGATAGCCGAACAGCGCGGACGCGCGGGTCGTGTCGGAGAGCAGCGCGGTCGGCGCCTCCTGCCCGGTGATCTGCGGCACGACACCGAGGCGCGCGCCGAGTTCGGCGGCGAGCCAGCGCACCGACAGCGTCTCGGGGCCGGTGCAGTTGATCGGCGTCGTCGGTGTCGTGCAATGGGCCAGGCAGCGCAGCACCTGCGCATTCGCGTCGCCCTGCCAGATCACATTGACGTGGCCCATCGTCACGTCGACCGGATGGCCGCGCTTGATCTTGCCGGCGATGTCGGCGAGCACGCCGTAGCGCATGTCGATCGCGTAGTTGAGCCGGAAGATGCGGCCCGGCGTGCCGTAGCGGCCGGAGAAGTAGTCGAACATGCGCTCGCGGCCGACACACGATTGCGCGTAGTCGCCGACCGGCGCCGGCGGCGCTGCCTCGGTCGCGGCCTGGCGGCCGATCGTGGTCAGCGGGTAGACGTTGCCAGTCGAGAACGCGACGATCCGCGATTCGCGGAACGACTCGGCGACGAGCGCCGGGACCCAGGTGTTCATCGCCCAGGTCAGCGACGGGTTGCCGCTTGCGCCGAACTTGTGGCCGGCCGCGAAGACGACGTTCGGCACGCGCGGCAGCGCGTCGATCTCGGCGCGGTTCAGCAGGTCGGCGGCGATCGTCTCGACGCCGGCCGCGTCGAGGCGCGCCTGCACCGACTTGTCGCTGAAGCGGGCGACGCCGATGACGCGCCGGCCGGGCGCCGCGTTCTTCGCGAGGCGCGCCAAGGTCGGGCCCATCTTGCCGGCGACGCCGAGGATCAGGATGTCGCCGGGCGCGCGCGCGAGGTCGTCGATCAGAGCCTGGCTCGGTGTTGCGAGGAAGTCGTCGAGCTCGTCGACCGAGGCAAAGCGCTTCGGCAACGCAGCAGCATCGAGGCGCCGGGCGGCGTCGCTTCGTTCAGCAGGCGCGGAGGGGGTTCGCGTGGACATGGAGGAGGTTCGAAACGGAGGCCACGGCGCCGGGATGGCCTGAAGGCAGGGACGCTGTCGAAATCAGTTTAGGCTCGGCCCCAACCGCCGTCAACCATCCGGTTGAAAGCTGTGCCGCACTGGATCCAGCCGCGGAGGTGGCCGCCGGCGTTGCAGCGATCTAGGGTCGCTAAGAAAGTCAGGCGGCGAAGGTCGGCGCCAGCACCGCCGGCGCCGCAGCGTCGGGCGCCGACTCGAGCACCGTGATGCGCCACAGCGTGCGCGCGTCCGCCGGGTCGATCAAGGTTGCCGAATGAAGCAGCGCGGCGTTGTCCCAGACCACGATGTCGCCGACGCCATAGGCGAAGCGCAGCTGGTACTTCGGCTGCGTCGAGTGCGCGGCGAGCTCATCGAGGAGGTCGCGCGCCTCGTCGTCGGGCATGCCGACGATGCCGAACGAACTGCCCGACACCGCGTACAGGCAGGTCCGGCCCGTCACCGGATGCGGCCGGGCGATCCGGTGCGTGATCACCGGCATCTTCGCCTTCTGCTCGTCGGTCAGCACCGACGCGACGGTGCGGCTCGTCTCGTCGACGTCGTTGCGGTTGCCGTAGTGGTGAATCGCGAGCAGCGGCTCGATGCGCTGCTTCATCGCCTGCGGCAGATCGTCGTACGCGGCCTGCTGGTCGGCGAACAGCGTGTCGCCGCCGACCTTCGGCACGACCCGCGAATACAGCGTCGTCGCGCGCGCCGGCACCGCAAGATACGAGTAGTCGGTGTGGAAGTAGGAGCCTGCGTCCTGCAGCCCGGTCGGCTTGCCGTCCTTCCTGACGTTCGACAGGATCAGGATGTTCGGATCATCGGGATGGTGGAACTGGTCGATCACATGCGGCTGCGGCGGCCCGATTCGGCGCGCGAACGCGGCGAACCGAGCGGCGTCGATCTGCTGGCCACGCAGGGCCAGCACGTGGTGCTCGTAGAACTTCTGCGCGAGCGCGCGGAATTCGTCGTCGGCCAGCGGCGCCGACAGATCGACGCCCTCGGCCTCGATGCCGAAGCCCGGCAGCGGATGAAAGCGGATCACGTCACTTCAGGAATTCGGGCGACACCATGCGCGGCAGGAACAGGATGACCTCCGGCAGCACGATCGTCAAGGCGAGCACGCCCAGCATGGGCATCAGCATGATCATCACGTCCTTGATCACGTACATCAGGCGCACCTTCGCGATCGCGCACGAGATCATCAAACAGAGCCCGTACGGCGGCGTGACCAGGCCGAACGCGAGCGAGATGATCCCGACCATCGCGAAGTGGACGGGGTCCATGCCGACCGCCCGGGCCAGCGGCTCGAGGATCGTGCCGACGATGATGATCGCGGGGATCGCGTCGAGGAAGCAGCCGACGACGAGGAAGCAGAGCGCGATGAAGAAACCGGTCGCGGTGATGCCCATGCCCCAGCCGCCGACGCCGGCGAGCAGCGCCTTGGGGATCTGGTAGTAGGCGAGCAGCCAGCCGAACGCGCTCGCGGTGCCGACGCAGAACAGCGCGACCGCGGCGAGCTTGCCGGTGTCGATCAGCGCCTCGTAGAGACGCGGGCCATTCAGCTCCCGGTAGACGAAGATCGACAGCACCGCGGCGTAGATCACCGCGATCGCCGCCGACTCGGTCGCTGTGAACCAGCCGAAGATCTTGCCGCCGATGATGATCACCGGCGTCATCAGCGCCGGGATCGAAATCAGCAGCGCGGCGAAGACTTCCTTCAAGGTCGAGCGCGGGTACTTCGGGTAGTTGCGCAGCTTCGCGTAGACGTGAACCGTCAGCATCTGGACCGCGCCGAGCAGCAGCCCTGGGATGATGCCGGCGAGGAACAATGCGCCGATCGAGACCGACAGGGTTCCGCCCCAGACGATCATCAGGATCGACGGCGGAATGATCACCGCGAGCACCGCCGAGACCGCGGTGATCGCGACCGAGAACGACAGGTCGTAGCCTTCCTTGACCTGCGCCTCGATGAAGATCTTGCCCTGGCTCGCCGCATCGGCGGTCGACGAGCCGGAGATGCCGGCGAAGAAGATCGACAGCACGACGTTGACCTGCGCGAGCCCACCCGGCAGGTGGCCGACCAGGTCGCGCGACAGCCGGACGAGCCGGTCGGTGATGCCGCCGACGTTCATCAGGTTGGCCGTGAGCAGGAAGAACGGCACCGCCATCAGGATGAACGAGTTGTACGACTTGAACGTCTCGTTGAAGAGGATCATCGGCGACAGGCGCGGCTCGAACACCATCACCGGCAGGCAGGCCAGGCCGAGCGCGAACGCGATCGGCACGCGCAGCGCCATCAGCGCGAAGAAGACGCCGAACAGCACCAATGCCGCGAACGACGGCGACAGAACGCCGCCGCCGCTCATGCTCCGGCCTCCACCGCACCGCCCGCGACGATGCGCAGGTTGGTCACGAAGCGCTCGCCGAGAAAGACGACCCAGGTGAAACCGGCCATCGGCCACGCCGCGAAGATCCATCCCATCGGCAGATCGGCGAGCTCGGAGGTCTGGTCCCATCCGAACTGCACGAAGCGGATCCCGTACCAGATGAAGACCAGTGCCAGCACGAGCACGAAGAGGTCGGCGACGACCCGCAGCAGCGCATTGGCGCGCGGCTTCAGCTCGGGCCAGAGGTCGACGTCGAAGTGGGCGCCGTCTCGGATGCCGACCATCGAGCCGATCATGATCATCCAGATGAAGAAGAAGCGCGCCATCTCCTCGGTCCAGATCCAGCTCGGGATCAGCTCGGTGTGGCGCGACAGGATCTGGATCGTTACCGGGATGACGAGAATCGCCACCGTGACGACGAGCAGGAAGTTCAGCAACCGGTAGTAGACGTCGATGAGTCGGCGCATCGCAGGCTCGGCCTCACGGTGGTGCGCCCTTCGCCTGGGACGGGTCGACGACGGGCAAAAAAATTCCGGCGGAGGCTGCAGCCACCCGCCGGATCGGTCGATTCGTCTACATGCCGTTGATCTTGGCGTAGATCGCGTCGGCGCCGATTTCCTTGGCGTAGTCGGCCATCACCGGATCGACCGCCTTCTTCAGCGCCGCGCGATCGGCGAACGGAATGCGCTTCAACTTGCCGGCCTTCTCGAGCGCATCGAGCTTCGCGGTGTCCTCGCTCGATTCGATCTGACGACCGTAGGCGCCCGCCTCCTTGCCGGCCTTGACGATCGCGGCCTGCAGGTCGGGCGGCAGCTTCTTGTACGTCTTGCCGGAGAACGCGATCGGCCGGATCGTGATCGCGTGTTCGGTCATCAGGAGGTTCGGACCGACCTCGTAGAACTTCATCGCCTCGACGCCGGCCGCCTCGTTCTCGCCGGCGTTGATGACGCCGTTCTGGATCGCGTTGTAGATCTCGTTGTAGGCGATCACGGTCGGCGCCATGCCGGTCGCCGCGAACGTCTTGCTCCAGATCGGCGCGCCCTGCACGCGCACCTTCAAGCCCTTCAGCTCGGCCATGTTCTTGACCGCCTTGTTCGCGAAGATGTTGCGCGTGCCGCCGCCGGCGTAGCCGATCAGCATCACGTCGGCCTTGGTGGCGATCTCGTCGGCGACCGGCTTCAGCACGTCGGCGTCGAGCACCTTGTTCCAATGCGCCAGATCGCGGAACAGGAACGGCGCGTCGATGAACGGCGCCGCTTTCGAGAAGGTCGACATGTGGGCCGGCGAGACGATGCCGTAGTCGACCGAGACGCCCTGGTTCATGTAGGCGAAGTAGTCCTTCTCGAGGCCGAGCTCGCTGTTCTTGTGCAGCACGAAATTGATCGGCTTGCCGTAGTACTTCTTGACCAGCTCCTCGAACTTGACGAGTGCCTTCGTGAACGTGTGGTCGTCGTTGAACTGCACGGCCCCGTGCAGCGTGACGGGCGCCTGCGCGAACGCGGCGCCGGCGCCGGCGAGGCCGATGGCGAC
>JBDSAB010000244.1:0-2781 GCA_039922395.1 Caldimonas sp. | reverse complement strand
GTGCCGCTGATCGGCATCGCACCGATCATGGTGATGTGGTTCGGCTTCGACTGGCACTCGAAGGCCGCGGTCGTCGTCGTGATGACGTTCTTCCCGATGCTCGTCAACACGCTGGCCGGCCTCGCCGAATCGGGCCACATGGAGCGCGACCTGATGCGCTCGTTCGGGGCGGGCTACTGGCGCACCTTGCGCTCGCTGCGCATCCCGGTCGCACTGCCGTTCGTCTTCAACGCGCTGAAGATCAACTCGACCCTGGCGATGATCGGTGCGATCGTCGCCGAGTTCTTCGGCTCGCCGACGTCGGGCCTCGGCTTCCGCATCTCGACCGAGGCGGCGCGCCTCAATATGGGCCTGGTCTGGGCCGCGATCCTCGTCGCCGCGCTGGCCGGCTCCTTGCTTTATGGCCTCCTCGGCTGGATCGAGCGGCGCGCAACGTTCTGGCACCCGTCGATCCGCACGTCGGCTTGATCCGAGCCCTTACCATTCCCACGCCGCAAGGCTCAACTCCCGGAGTTCTCTGATGCGCAAGACAAGCTACCTGGTCTCGATGCTGCTGGCGGGCGCCGCCGGTTCCGCCGCCGCGGCCGACAAGGTCACGGTGCAGCTCAAGTGGCTGCCGCAGGCCCAGTTCGCCGGCTACTACGTGGCCCAGGCCAAAGGCTTCTACAAGGAGGCCGACCTCGACGTCACGATCAAGCCGGGCGGCCCCGATATCGCGCCCGCGCAGGTGCTCGCCGCAAAGGGCGCCGACCTCACCGTCGACTGGATGCCGAGCGCGCTGGCCGCGCGCGAAGCCGGCGTGCCGATGGTCAACGTCGCGCAGATCTTCAACCGCTCCGGGATGATGCTGACCTGCAAGAAATCAAGCGGCGTCGCGACCTCGAAGGACTTCAAGGGCAAGACGCTCGGCGTCTGGTTCGGCGGCAACGAGTACCCGTTCCTGAGCTGGATGGGCACGCTCGGCCTGAAGACCGGCGGCGCGTCGCCCGACGTCAAGGTGCTGAAGCAGGGCTTCAACGTCGACCCGCTGCTGCAGAACCAGGCCGCCTGCATCTCGACCATGATCTACAACGAGTACTGGCAGGTCATCGACGCGGGCGTGAAGCCGGCCGACCTCGTCACCTTCCCGTACGAAGACCAGGGCGTCGCGACGCTCGAGGACGGCCTCTACGCGCGCGAGCCCGACCTGAAGGACGCCGCCTATGTCGCCAAGCTCGGCCGCTTCGTCAAGGCGAGCCTGCGCGGTTGGGAATACGCGCTGAAGAACCAGGACGAGGCGGTCAAGATCGTGCTCGCCGCCGACACGTCGGGCGGCTCGACGGCCGCAGTGCAGAAGCGCCAGCTCGAGAACGTCGGGAAGTTGATCACGACCGCCGGCACGCCGAAGATGGGCCAGCTCGACCCGGCTGCGTATCAGCGCACCGTCAAGGTCCTGCTCGCCGGCGGCAGCGATCCGGTCATCAAGAAGGATCCGGGCGCCGCAGCGTGGACGCACGCGGTGTGGGACAAGGCGATGGCGAAGTAGCTCGACGCGGCGAACCGCGCGCATCGATGCGGGGTTCGCCGATCGACATCTGCAGCACCGTCGCTCCCAAGGCCGATTCCGCTCGATGAAGCTGGGGCAAGTGCTGTTCTCGCAGGGATTCGGCACGCGGCGCGATTGCGCCGGACTGATCCATGCCGGCGAGGTGACGCTGCACGGCGCGGTATGCGACGACCCCGACCAGGAGGTCGACCCCGCAGGGCTCGAGTTCGGCGTGCAGGGCGAGACGTGGCCGTACCGCGCCACCGCGCTGATCGCGCTGAACAAGCCGGCCGGCCGCGAATGCTCGCAGAAGCCGAAGCACCACCCGAGCGTCTACGGCCTGCTGCCGGCGCCGCTGCGGCGCCGCGACGTGCAGGCGATCGGCCGCCTCGACGAAGACACGACCGGCCTGCTGCTGTTCACCGACGACGGCACGCTGATCCACCGCTGGACCTCGCCGAAGCGCCACATCCCCAAGGTCTACGACGTGACCTGCAAGCACCCGGTCGACGAAGCGCTCGTCGCCCGGCTGCGCGCCGGCGTGGTCCTGCTCGATGGCCCGGAGCCGGTGCGGGCGGCCGAATGCGAACGGACCGGCGAGCAGACCTTGAGCCTGACCTTGACCGAAGGCAAGTACCACCAGGTCAAGCGGATGGTCGCGGCAGCCGGCAACCGGGTCGAAGCGCTGCACCGCAGCCGCTACGGCACGCTGGCCTTGCCGGCCAACCTCGCACCGGGAGCATGGTGCTGGCTGGACGGGCCTGCGGCGGTCGAACCCGGCGCCGGCTAGCGATGCGCGCGGCTCGACGCCCGAGAGCCTTCCCCGATCGCAACTGACCGACGCAACGGGGCACCAGGGCGCCCCTTCCAGCCTGCCTGCACGGCCGTGCGTTTACCCCGGTCGTTCCGTCGCGGGACGCGCCTTAGACTCTTGGCGCCGTTCAGGGCAAGGCCGCTTCGCCGATGCGATGCGGCGTTGCGGCGAACGAGCTCTCGAAGCACATCCTCACCGCTCACGATCGATGGCCAACGACCTGCTCAAACTGACACTCGCGGCGCTCGGCCTGGCCGCCCTGCCCGGCCTCGGACGCGCTCAGGCGACCGCCGGCGATGCGACGACGCGGCTGGCGCCGGTCGTCGTCACCGCGACGCGGACCGAAGCGCTGCCGTTCGACGTGCCGGCCTCGATCGACCGGATCGACGGCTCCGGCATCCGCGACGCGCGGCTGCAGGTCAACCTGTCGGAAAGCCTCGGC
>JBDSAB010000243.1:0-31509 GCA_039922395.1 Caldimonas sp. | reverse complement strand
GGCACCGGCGGCGGCGCCGACCAGATGGCGCGTTTCCTCCAGGGCATCGTCGCCAAGCACCAGCTGATGAAGCAGCCGCTGATCGTCGTCAACAAGTCGGGCGGCGCCGGCGCCGAGGGCTTCCTCGACGTCAAGGGCTCGAAGGGCGACCCGCACAAGATCGTCATCACGCTGTCGAATCTCTTCACGACGCCGCTCGCGACCGGCGTGCCGTTCAACTGGCGCGACCTGACGCCGGTGTCGATGCTCGCCCTCGACGAATTCGTGCTCTGGGTCAACGCCGAATCGCCGTACAAGACCGCGAAGGAATACATCGAGGCGATCAAGTCGAAGCCCGACAACAGCTTCAAGATGGGCGGCACCGGCTCCAAGCAGGAAGACCAGATCATCACCGTGATCCTCGAGAAGACGACCGGCAAGAAGATGACCTACATCCCGTACAAGGGCGGCGGCGACGTGGCGGTCCAGCTGGTCGGCAAGCACATCGATTCGACGGTCAACAACCCGATCGAGGCCGAGTCGCACTGGCGCGCAGGCAAGCTGCGTGCGCTCTGCGTGATGGACAAGGACAAGATGCCCTACCCGAACAAGCTGTCGAGCAACCAGTCGTGGGCCGACGTGCCGACCTGCACGTCGCAGGGCGTGCCGGTCGAGTACCTGATGCTGCGCGGCATCTTCATGCCGCCGGCCGTGACGCCCGACCAGGTCGCGTTCTACGTCGGCCTGTTCAACAAGGTCCGTGCACTGCCCGAGTGGAAGGAGTTCATGGAAAAGGGCGCCTTCAAGCAGACCACGCTGAGCGGCGACGCCTATGTCGACTGGGTCGGCAAGAACGAGCAGCTGCACCGCACGCTGATGAAGGACGCTGGCTTCATCGCCCAGTAAGCACCCGTCCCGATCCTGATATGGCCGGCGCTTCGCGCCCCGGCCCACGGAGTTCGCCATGAGTGAAGAGTCCCCGGACGACGGTCCGGTTGTCGCCGAACGCGGCCCGGAGCTGGTCGTCGCGCTGCTGTTGATGGTGTTCGCGGTCGGCGTGATCATCGACAGCGTGCGCGTCGGCATCGGCTGGGCGCCGGACGGCCCGCGATCCGGGTACTTTCCGTTCTACATCGGCTTGCTGCTGTTGGGCGCCAGCGGATCGATCCTGATCCGCACGCTGCTGAAGTGGAACAAGCCAAGCGCCGTGTTCGCGCAGCGCTCGCAGCTTTCCAGCGTGATCTCGGTGCTGGTGCCGATGATCATCTACGTCGTCGCGATCGGCTTTCTTGGCATCTACGTCGCTTCACTCTTCCTGATCGGCTACTTCATGCGCCGCCACGGCAAGTTCGGCTGGCCCGCCACCGTGGCCATCTCGATCGGCGTACCGCTCGTCTTCTTCATCGTCTTCGAGCGCTGGTTCCTCGTGCCCCTCTTCAAGGGTCCGCTCGAGCAGATGCTCGGCTTCTGAGGCGACGCCTCCTGCAACGCCGGAAGATTCATGGAAGAAATCAACAACCTCGCGCACGGCTTCGCGGTCGCGCTGACCTTGCCGAACCTGCTGTACATGCTGGTCGGCATCACGCTCGGCGTGCTGATCGGCGTGCTGCCCGGCCTCGGCGGCGCGAACGGCGTGGCGATCCTGTTGCCGCTGACCTTCTCGATGAACCCGACGTCGGCAATCATCATGCTGTCGTGCATCTACTGGGGTGCGCTGTTCGGCGGGGCGATCACGTCGATCCTCTTCAACATCCCCGGCGAGCCCTGGTCGGTCGCGACCACCTTCGACGGCTACCCGATGGCCCAGCAGGGCCAGGCGGCGCAGGCGCTGACCACCGCCTTCACGTCGTCGTTCGTCGGCGCGCTGTTCGCAGTCGTGCTGATCACGTTCCTGGCGCCGCTGCTCGCCAAGTTCGCGCTGAAGTTCGGTCCGGCCGAGTTCTTCGCGGTCCAGCTGCTGACCTTCTGCAGCTTTGTCGGGATGAGCAAGGAGCCGCCGGCCAAGGTCATCTGCGCGATGATGCTCGGCTTCGCGCTGGCCGCCGTCGGCATGGACACGGTCACTGGCCAGCTCCGCATGACCTACGGCTTCCCAGTCCTGTTGAAGGGCTTCGACTTCCTGATTGCGGTGATCGGCCTGTTCGGCATCGGCGAGATCCTGCTGACGATGGAGGAAGGCCTGGCCTTCAAAGGCAAGAGCGCGAAGATCAACCTGAAGGTCGTGTTCCAGACCTGGTACCAGCTGCTGTCGCACTGGAAGACCTTCCTGCGCTCGGTCGCGATCGGCTGCTGGATGGGCATCACGCCAGGCGGCGCGACGCCAGCCTCGTTCATGAGCTACGGCATGGCGCGGCGCATGTCCAAGGACCCCGACTCGTTCGGCAAGGGCAATATCGTCGGGGTCGCCGCGCCCGAGACCGCTGCCCATGCGGCCGGCACCGCCGCGCTGCTGCCGATGCTGACCCTCGGCATCCCGGGCTCGCCGACCGCCGCCGTGCTGCTCGGCGGCCTGCTGATCTGGGGCCTGCAACCGGGCCCGATGCTCTTCATCGAGCAGAAGGATTTCGTCTGGGGCCTGATCGCCTCGATGTACCTCGGCAACATCGTCGGCCTGATCGTCGTGCTGACGACGGTGCCTTTCTGGGCCGCGATCCTGCGCATCCCGTTCTCGGTGATCGCGCCGGTGATCATCGTGATCTGCGCGATCGGCGCTTACACCGTGCACAGCTCGATGTTCGACGTGCAGATGATGCTGGTGTTCGGCGTCGTCGGCTACTTCTTCAAGAAGCTCAAGTACCCGCTGGCGCCGATGGTCCTGGCGCTGGTCCTCGGCGACATGGCCGAGGCGAGCTTCCGGCAGTCGATGTTGCTGTCGCAGGGCAGCCTCTCGATCTTCTGGTCCAACCCGCTGGTCGGCAGCATCGCCGGCCTCGCGATCATCCTGCTGCTCTGGCCGCTGATCGGCCTGGTGCGCAAGCGCACGTCCGGCCCGCGGGTCGCGGCCGCCTAGAGGCGCGGGCTTCCCCTGTTCCGGCAACGGCCGCTCCGGCGCGAAGATCGCGTCGGAGCGGCCCTACGTCATCGGCGGCACGGTGGGCGGGCCTGGAAATTGCGAAGCCGTCGGGGTGAATGCATCCGGCTGAAGATTCCGCATGAGCCCCCGCCCGGCCGCTCCGAAGGGGGCTCGCACCGCAGTGCGAAGCACGAAGGTCACCCTATGAGCATCGCGCACCACATCCGGGAGATCGGCCGAGGCAAGGACGGCGCTCGATCGCTGGACGAGGCCCAGGCCCATGACCTGATGAACCGGGTGCTCGATCGCAGCGTGACCGATCTCGAGATCGGCGCGTTCGCGATCGCAATGCGGATCAAGGGCGAGTCGATCGCCGAGCTCGCCGGCTTCCTGGCAGCGGCGCACGAGCGCTGCATCCAGGTGCCGAATCGGCGACCCACCGTTGTATTGCCGTCGTACAACGGCGCCCGCAAGCTGCCGAACCTGACCGCGCTGCTCGCGCTGCTGCTGGCGCAGGAAGGCGTCGACGTACTGGTGCACGGCACCGAGCACGACGCCGGCCGGGTCACGACTGCGGCGATCTTCCGCGACCTCGGCCTGCCGTTCGCGTCGGACGCCACCGAGATCGAAGACGCCTGGGCGCGCCACGAGCCGGTGTTCATCCGCATCGAGGCGCTCTGCCCGGCGCTGGCCCGGCTACTCGACGTGCGGCGCGTCATCGGCCTGCGCAACCCGGGGCACACGGTCGCGAAGCTACTGATGCCTTGCACGGGCGTCGAGGCGCTGCGCGTCGTCAACTACACCCACCCCGACTACGCAACGTTGCTGCAGGCCTTCCTCGGCCACAGCGGCGCAAGCGCGCTGCTCATGCGCGGCACCGAGGGCGAGCCGGCGGCCGATCCGCGCCGCGATCCGAAGCTCGACGTCTACATCCACGGCGAGGCGCGCGCCGACCTGTCGCGGTCGGCCCAGGAGGGCGTGCTGACCAGCCTGCCGCTGCTGCCGCGCAGCCACGACGCATCGACGACCGCGCTCTACATTCAGTCGGTCGTGAGTGGCGAGAAGCCGGCGCCGCCGCCGTTGATGCGGCAGGTCGAGTGCCTGCTTCGGGCACTCGACGCAATGCGCCAGCCGACCTCGAGCGAGCGCAGCGCCTGACGGCCCGCTCGCGCACCTCGACACCACACGTCGCGACATCGCCCGTCCGAGGGGCACTCGGGTGACCGATGCGGATGAGTCCGAACGCATAATCGTGCCGCGTCACGCCGAAGGGAGATCGACAGTGGAGCATCTGGACAAGCTGAACCGGCTGACCGAATCGCACGGGGCGCTGCAGCCCGGCAAGGGCATGGTCTCGGGCGTGATCGCCCTCAGCCTGTCGATCCTCTGCTTTCTCGGCGTGCTGGCGTTCCACTTCCCCGAGTACCTGACGACGCCGCAGCTGCGCAAGTCCTACAACGTCGACGTGATGCGGCTGTTGATGTTCTGGTCGCTGGTGCTGGCCGGCGCGCTCGCCCTCTTCAACGTCGTGCGCGGCCGCGCGCGCTGGCTGGCCCTCGCCGCGTTCGTGCTGATCGGGCTGACGCTCGCGCTCGGCGGCCACAAGGTGCCGGTCAACGACTTCGCCGACGACACGCCGTACATCGGCCTCGACTGGTTCATCCTCGACCTGCTCGGCTCGACGCTGATCTTCGTCTTCATCGAGAAACTGTTCGCGCTGCGCAAGGACCAGCCGGTCTTCCGCCCGGAGTGGCAAACCGACTTTCACCACTTCATCGTCAACCACATGGTGGTCGGCTTCGTCCTGCTCGCCACCAACCTGCTGGTGCACAAGCTGTTCGGCTGGGCCGCGAAGGATGGCATCCGGGCCTGGGTGCAGGACCTGAACTTCTTCGTCGCGGTGTTCCTGATCGTGCTGGTCGCCGACCTGGTGCAGTACTGGACCCACCGCGCGTACCACGAGGTGCCCGCGCTCTGGCGGCTGCATGCGGTGCACCACAGCGTCAAGAGCATGGACTGGCTGGCCGGCTCGCGCCAGCACATCCTCGAGCTGATCATCACGCGCACGCTGGTCCTGGCGCCGATCTACGTGCTCGGCTTCAGCAAGGAGGTCATCGATGCATACATCGTCATCGTCGGCTTCCAGGCAGTCTTCAACCATGCGAACGTCAGCGTGCGGCTCGGGCCGCTGCGCCACGTGATCGTCACGCCCAACTTCCACCACTGGCACCACTCGCAGGATGACGAGGCGATCGACCGCAACTACGCGGCCCACTTCGCTTTCCTCGACCACCTGTTCGGCACCGCCGTCAAGTCGGACCGCGCCTGGCCAGAACGCTATGGCGTGGTCGGCGACTACGTGCCGAATGGCTACATCCGGCAGCTCGCCTTTCCGTTCGTCTGGCGAGGTTGACGACGGCCTTCGGCGTCGACGCCGGGTTGACATGGCGCCGACGTGCCGGCCCGTGATGCCGGATCGGCGCCCGTGCTGAAGTGCGACGCGGTCGTCATCGGCGCCGGCGCCGCCGGCCTCCACTGCGCGGCGATCGCCGGGCAGCGCGGACTCAAGGTGCTGCTGCTCGACCACGCGGCCAAGCTCGCCGAGAAGATCCGGATTTCCGGGGGCGGCCGCTGCAACTTCACCAATCGCGAGGCCGGGCCGGCGAACTTCGTCTCGGCGAACCGGGATTTCTGCCGCTCGGCGCTGGCCCGGTACACGCCGGCCGATTTCATCGCGCTGGTCGATCGCCACCGGATCCCCTGGCACGAAAAGCACCGCGGGCAGCTGTTCTGCGACACCTCGAGCGCCGACATCATCGAGATGCTGATCGCTGAGTGCGACAGCGGCAACGTGCAGCGCTGGCAGCCGTGCGCACCCGTTGCCATCACCGATTCGTCAGAGGGATTCCGCATCGAAACCGAGCGGGGCGCGGTCTCGTCGGCACAGCTTGTCGTGGCAACCGGCGGCCTCTCGATCCCGCAGATCGGCGCGAGCGACTTCGGGTACCGGCTGGCCCGTCAGTTCGGGCACCGGATTGTCGAGACACGCCCGGCGCTGGTTCCGTTGACGGTGGACGCGGCCGAGCGAACGCACTGCGTCGGGCTGGCCGGCGTGGCGCTGCCGGTAGCGGTCGAGACGGGCGAAGGTCGCGGCAAGGCGCGCTTCGAGGAGGACCTGTTGTTCACCCACCGCGGCCTCAGCGGGCCGGCGATTCTGCAGATCTCGACCTACTGGCGGCCCGGCACGCCGATCCGGATCGACTTCACGCCGGCTTTCGACCTCGCAAAGGCGCTCGTCGATGCGAAGACCGGTTCGCGCCGGCAATTGGCCAATGAGCTTGCCGATCACCTGCCGCGGCGTTTCGTCGATGCCTGGTTGCTGCGTACCGGGAGGAGCAGCGACTTGCCGATCGGCGAGTGTCGCGACCGCGACCTCGCCGAACTGGCGGCCGGCCTACGGCGCTGGACGCTGACACCCGATGGCACCGATGGCTACAAGAAGGCGGAGGTCACCGTCGGCGGCGTCGACACGCGCGAACTCGATTCGGCCACCCTGCAGAGTCGGCGTCGACCCGGCTTGCACTTCATCGGTGAAGTGGTCGACGTCACCGGCTGGCTCGGCGGCTACAACTTCCAGTGGGCCTGGGCCAGCGCCGCCGCGTGTGCGCGCAGCTTGCGACCCGGGGCGGCCGGATGGGAGGCAACACACTAGCCGCACACTCCACCGGAACCGGCCGACGCGCGAATTGCCACGCCCTTGCGCCCGGGCTATAATTCCATCCTTCACTGGCAACAGCGTCCAAGGATACGACTGCTACATGACTACGATACGCGTCAAGGAAAACGAGCCATTCGACGTCGCACTGCGCCGTTTCAAGCGCACCATCGAAAAGCTCGGCCTGCTGACCGATCTGCGCGCTCGCGAGTTCTACGAAAAGCCCACGGCCGAGCGCAAGCGCAAGAAAGCCGCTGCCGTGAAGCGCCACTTCAAACGCGTTCGCAGCATGCAGCTGCCGAAAAAACTGTTCTGAGCGCCCGTCGCCACGGACCAGAAGCCCGCTGCCCGCGGGCTTCGTCGCTTTGGCGCCTCCGAGCGAGACCCCGATGAGCCTGAAAGACACGATCACCGAGGACATGAAGACCGCGATGCGGGCCAAGGACGCACCGCGGCTGCTGACCATCCGCGGGCTGCTGGCCGCCATCAAGCAGCGTGAGGTCGACGACCGGATCGTCCTCGACGAGGCCGCCGTGATCGCGATCGTCGACAAGCTGGTGAAGCAGCGCAAAGATTCGATCGCGCAGTTCACCGCCGGGAATCGGCAGGATCTCGTCGACAAGGAGTCGGCCGAGCTGGCCGTGCTCGAAGGCTATCTGCCGCAACGGCTCGGCGCCGAGCAGATCGCCGGCGAAGTCGCGAAGGTCATCGCCGAGCTTGGCGCGTCAGGTCCGGCCGACATGGGCAAGGTCATGGGCGCGGTGAAGACGCGGCTCGCGGGCAAGGCCGACATGGCGCTGGTCTCGGCCGCGGTCAAGCAGGCGCTCGCGCGCTGACCCTATCTACAGGAACGACTCGCATGTCACTACCCGGTTTCCAGCAGTTGAGTCCCGATGTGTGCGTCGCCGGCCAGCTCGACAGCGCCGCGATGGACTGGGCCGCCAAGGCCGGGTTCAAGAGCGTCATCAACAACCGGCCCGACTTCGAAGGCGGCACCGACCAGCCGACCAGCGCAGCGATCGAGGCCGCCGCGGTCTCCGCCGGCCTGCGCTACGCGCACCTGCCCGTGGCACCGTCGATCCAGACTCCGGACGAGGTCGAGCGCTTCGCCCGCCTGATGGACGAGATGCCGAAGCCGATCCTCGCGTTCTGCCGCAGCGGCGCGCGTTCGGGCCGGCTGTTCCGCGCCGCCAGCGGCGGGTGATTTTTTCGCTGCGGAAACCCCGTATGCGCAGGCCTGCGTGAGGCCCGCCGCTTAGGGTTAGACCGCGCGGCTCGCACCGCTTGCCTCACTAGAATCGGCCGACTCCGAGAGGCGGCCGCCAGAGCCGCCCGGGAGCATGAAAACTCCCGGAGGTCCCGTGGCCACACTGCTCCAACTTTCGCGGCTGATCGACCGGATGAGCGAGCTCGTCGGCAAGTCGGTCGCATGGCTCGTGCTGGCGGCCGTGCTGATCAGTGCACTGAATGCCGCGGTCCGCAAGACGTTCAACACCAGTTCGAACGCCTACCTCGAGATCCAGTGGTACCTGTTCGCGGCGGTCTTCCTGCTCGCGGCGGGCTACACGATGCTGCGCCAGGAGCACGTCAAGATCGACGTGATCTCCGGCCGCTTCAGCAAGCGGACGCAGGTCTGGATCGACATCATCGGCCTCGTCTTCTTCGTGCTGCCGCTGGTCTACACGGTCATCCACCTGTCGATGCCGCTGGTCGTCCGCTCCTACGTGATGAACGAGTACTCGTCGAACGCGGGAGGCCTGATCCGCTGGCCGGTGTTCGCGCTGCTGCCGCTCGGCTTCCTGCTGCTCGGCATCCAGGCGCTCTCCGAACTGATCAAGCGGATCGCTTTCCTGAAGGGCCTCGTGCCCGACCCGACCCAGAAGCCCCAGGGCAGGACCGCGGAGGAGGAGCTCGCCGAGTTCCTCAAGCAGAAGGAAGTCGCCGCGCGCGACGAAGCCGCACTGAGGGCCAAGCCATGATGGAGTTCATCGGCTCGAACATGGCCCCGATCATGTTCATGAGCCTGATCGTCTTCCTGCTGTTCGGCTACTCGGTCGCCTTTTCGCTCGGCGCCTGCGGACTGTTCTTCGGCGTCATCGGCGTCGAGATGGGACTGATGCCGCAGACGCTGCTGCAGGCGCTGCCGCTGCGCATCTTCGGGATCATGCAGAACGACACGCTGCTGGCGATCCCCTTTTTCACGTTCATGGGCCTGATCCTCGAACGTTCGGGCATGGCCGAAGACCTGCTCGACACGATCGGTCAGCTGTTCGGGCCGATCCGGGGCGGCCTGGCGATCGCGGTGATCCTGGTCGGCGCGATGCTCGCGGCGACCACCGGCGTCGTTGCCGCATCGGTGATCTCGATGGGCCTGATCTCGCTGCCGATCATGCTGCGCTACGGCTACGACCGGCGTCTCGCCTCGGGCGTGATCGCGGCCTCGGGCACGCTCGCGCAAATCATCCCGCCGTCGCTGGTGCTGATCATTCTTGCCGACCAGCTCGGTCGAAGCGTCGGCGACCTCTACAAGGGCGCCTTCATCCCCGGGTTCGTGCTGACCGCCCTGTACCTCTCGTATGTCGTGATCGTCAGCGTCCTGCGTCCCGAATGGGCCCCGGCGCTGCCGCCGGAAGCGCGCACGATCCGAGAGGACAGTGGCGCCGCCGGCCTGCGCTCGCTCGGCGTCCTGATGATCGTGAGCGTGGCGGGCGCCATCGTATTCGCGAAGACCCGCCCCGCCGGAACCCCGACCGACGAGTTGATCGTCGTCTCGATGTGCGTCGGCGTGGGTATCGCGTTCCTGCTGTCCGTCATCAACAAGGTGCTCAAGCTCGGCCTGCTGTCGCGGATGGCCGAGCGCGTGACCTTCGTCCTGATCCCGCCGCTGGCCCTGATCTTCCTGGTGCTGGGCACGATCTTCCTCGGCGTCGCCACGCCGACCGAAGGCGGTGCGATGGGCGCTACCGGTGCGCTCGTGATGGCGTTCGTTCGGCGACGCATGGACATGAAACTGATGCGCCAGGCGATGGATTCGACGATGAAGCTGTCGTGCTTCGTCCTCTTCATCCTGATCGGCTCGACGGTCTTCAGCCTGTCGTTCCAGGCGGTCGACGGCCCGATCTGGGTCGAGCACCTGCTGACCAGCCTGCCGGGCGGGCAGCTCGGCTTCCTGATCGTCGTCAACGTCCTGATCTTCTTTCTCGCGTTCTTCCTCGACTTCTTCGAGCTGTCCTTCATCGTGATCCCGCTGATCGGCCCGGTGGCGGACAAGCTCGGCATCGACCTCGTCTGGTTCGGCGTGCTGCTCGCGGTCAACATGCAGACGTCGTTCATGCATCCGCCGTTCGGATTCGCGCTGTTCTACCTGCGCAGCGTGGCGCCGATGAACGACTACGACGACAAGATCACACGCAAGCGGGTCGCCAAGGTCACGACGGGACAGATCTACTGGGGCGCGGTGCCGTTCGTGATCATCCAGATCATCATGGTCAGTCTCATCATCGCATTCCCGAAGCTGGTCTCAAGCGGGCTCGGCAAGGAAGCGACGGTCGACGTCGACAAGGCTTTCCAGCAGATGCAGACGGCACCACGTCAAAGCACCGGCGGCGATCCAGCTTCCGCGCCGGACTCCGGCGCATCGGGTGCGCAACCCGCGACGCCAGACGGCAAGTCCGACGACGAGGCGATGAAGAGCCTGCTCGAAGGCTTCAAGCGAGACGCCGACAAGAAGCCGTGATTTGTTGAGGCGCCCGAGTCGGTCGGCTTGGCCGACCGATCGGCCAAAGAAAAACCCCGCCGCGGCGGGGTTTTCTTCGAGCGCTTCTCGCGTCGTCGTCAGAGCTTCTGGCCCTGCATGAAGTCGTCGAAGCCGGCCTCGGTGAAGCGGAACCACAGATTGGCGTCGCGCCGCCAGTTCTGGAAGTCGGCATAGATCTTCTTCCATTCGGCGTTGCTGCCGTTCAGCTCGCCATACACGTCGCCGGCCGCCTTGAACGCGCCTTCCATCATGTCCTTCGGGAAGCGGAACAGCTTCGTGCCCTGCCCGACCAGCGTCTTCAACGCCTGCGGATTGCGGTAGTCGTACTTCGCGAGCATGTCGGTGTGGGCATGCGACGCAGCCATCTCGACCATCGCCTTGTACTCGGCCGACAGCGATTCCCAGGCCTTGCTGTTGATGAAGAAGTCGAGCTGCGGACCGCCTTCCCACCAGCCCGGGTAGTAGTAGTTCGGCGCCACCTTGTTGAAGCCGAGCTTCAGGTCGTCGTAAGGACCAACCCATTCGGCCGCATCGATCGTGCCCTTCTCGAGCGACTGGTAGATCTCGCCGCCCGGGATGTTCTGCGGCACACCGCCGATGCGCTCGAGCACCTTCCCGCCGAAGCCGCCGATGCGGAACTTCAGGCCCTTGATGTCGGCGATCGTCTTGATTTCCTTGCGGAACCAGCCACCCATCTGCGCGCCGGTATTGCCACCCGGGAAGTTGACGATGTTGTACTTCGCGTAGAACTCGCGCATCAGCTTCAGGCCGTTGCCTTCGTACATCCACGCCGTCATCTGGCGGGCGTTCAGGCCGAAGGGGATCGCGCAGCCGAGCGCGAACACCGGGTCCTTGCCGAAGAAGTAGTACGGCGCGGTGTGCGCGACCTCGACGGTCGCGTTCTGCACGCCGTCGACGACGCCGAACGGCGGCATCAGCTCGCCGCCGGCATGCACCGAGACCTGGAACTTGCCGCTGGTCATCTCGCCGAGCTTCTTCGCGAACACTTCGGCGCCGCCGAAGATCGTGTCGAGCGAGCGCGGAAAGCTCGACGCGATCCGCCAGCGGATCGTGGCCTGCGCATTGACAACCGCCGGTGCAGCACCGGCGGCAAGGATGCCGGCCAAGCCGGTCTTGCGAATAAAGGAACGACGTTCCATGCCTACGGTCTCCTGAGTAAATGAAAGCTGCTTGGAAATCCGGCGGATTCTAGAATTCGCGCCCCAGCGATCCGCCGGTGTTTACCCGTTCCTGCATATCAGGGGAACCCGATAGCGCGGCATGCTGCACGCGGTACCGATCGAGGGCGTCAGAGCCCCGCGATCTTCATCCGATCGATGAGCACCGAGCCGATGGTCTTGCTGCCGAGCGAATAAGTGTCGGCACCGACCGCGACGATGCCTTTCAGCATGTCACGCAGGTTACCGGCGATCGTGATCTCATGGACCGGATAGGCGATGCGCCCGTTCTCGACCCAGAAGCCGGCCGCGCCGCGCGAGTAGTCGCCGGTCACATAGTTGACGCCCTGCCCCATCAGCTCGATGACGAAGAAGCCGCGGTGGAGCTTGCGCAGCATCGCGTCGAGATCGTCGGTCGGCTGCGTCTCGCGACTGGTCAAGGTGAGGTTGTGCGAGCCGCCCGAATGGCCGGTCGTGCGCAGGCCGAGCTTCCTCGCCGAGTAGGTCGACAGGAAGTAGCCCTGAACGACACCTTCGCGAACAACATCTCGCGGCCGCGTCACCACGCCCTCATCGTCGAACGGCGCACTGCCCTTGCCGCGCACGAGATGCGGGTCCTCGCGGATGTCGATGTGCGGCGCCATCGCGACCTGGCCGAGGCTGTCCTGCAGGAAGCTCGACTTGCGATACAGCGAGCCGCCACTTGTCGCCTGCACATAGGAACCGAGCAGACCCGTGGCGAGTGCCGATTCGTACAGCACCGGCACCTCGCAGGTCTTGATCTTTCGCGACTTCAAGCGCGACAGCGCACGTTCCGCGGCGTAGCGGCCGACCGACTCCGGCGCCGCCAGCTCGGCCGGCGACCGCATCGAGGTGTACCAGGCGTCGCGTTGCATGTCGTCGCCGCTTCGTCCGGGGACGGATGCGATCGGCGCGACCGAGATCGAATGGCGCGAGCTCGGATAGCCGCCGGCGAAACCGCGGCTGTTCGCAGCGTAGAAGTGCGATTGCTGCGCCGAGACGCCGGCGCCTTCAGAATTGGTGATGCGCCGGTCGACGGCGAAGGCCGCGGCTTCGCAGCGCTTGGCGATCTCGGCCGCGCCCTCGGCGTCGACGCCCCACGGATGGAACAGGTCCAGGTCGCGGTCGGCGACGTCGCCGACCGCAATGTCTTCGGCGTCCGGCAACCCGGCTGCCGCATCTTCGGCGGTGAAACGCGCGATATCGTGGGCGGCCCGCACCGTCTGCTCAAGCGCCGCGCGCGAGAAGTCGGACGTGCTCGCGTTGCCGCGCCGCTGCCCGACATAGACGGTGATGCCCATCGACTTGTCGCGGTTGCGCTCGACGTTCTCGATTTCGCCCTTGCGAACCGACACCGACAAGCCGACGCCCTCCGACACCTCTGCCGCCGCGTCACTTGCGCCGAGCGACTTCGCCAGCTTTAACGCGTCCTCGACAAGCTCCTGGAACTGGTCGCGCGCGTAAGCGAAAACACGGGACTGGGTGGGCGGCGTCGGGGGTGTACGGGACATGCGGGAGTCGGCGGGATGAAGGGATGCGTGACGCGAAGCAGCGAGACGCGAGGCTATGATAACGACGCACCGAGGTGCCTTTCTTCGCGCCTGCTCCGCCCGCCGATTCCCCATGCCGACCGACAGTCCTGAAGCGCTTGGCGATGCAGCGGCCGACAACCCGCTGATCCGTCCGAGCAAGACCCGCCAGAAGCAGGACTCGCATGCGCTGCAGGATCTCGGCGAAGCCCTGCTGGCGCTGCCGCCGGATCGCGTCGACGGCCTGCCCTTGCCCGAGTCGTTGCGCGACGCGATCCGCGAGATGCATCGCACTCGCTCGCACGAAGGCAGACGCCGGCAAATGCAGTTCATCGGCAAGCTGATGCGCAAGATCGACGCCGAGCCGGTCCGGCAGGCGGTCGCCGAGATGCAGCTGGGTCGGGCGCAGGATTCGCTCGCGCTGCATCAGGCGGAGCACTGGCGCGCCGAATTGATTGCATCGGACGATGCGGTGACGCGCTGGATCGCCGAGTTTCCGCAGACCGACGTTCAACAGCTGCGCACCCTCATCCGCAACGCACGCAAGGACGCGGCGCTGATCCCGGAACAGCGCAGCGGCCGCGCCTATCGCGAGCTGTTCCGGTACATCAAGCGGGAGCAGGTCGATGGCTGACGCACCTGCAACGGCCCCCGCCGCTTTCGAGCGGGTGCGCATCGGATTGGTCTCCGTCAGCGACCGTGCATCAGCTGGCGTCTATGCCGACCAGGGGATCCCCTCGCTGCAAGGCTGGCTGCAACGCGCGCTGCGCAACCCGGTCGACTGGGAGACCCGCCTCGTCGCCGACGAGGAAGCGCTCGTCTGCGCTGCCCTGCGCGAACTGGTCGACGAGCGCCGCTGCGACCTGGTGCTGACGACCGGCGGCACCGGTCCGGCGCTGCGCGATGTGACACCCGAAGCGACGCTCGCGGTCGCCACCAAGGTGATGCCCGGCTTCGGCGAACAGATGCGGCAGATCAGCCTCAAGTTCGTGCCGACCGCGATCCTGTCGCGCCAGGTCGCGGTGATCCGCGGCAAGGCGCTGATCATCAACCTGCCGGGCCAGCCGAAGTCGATCGCTGAAACCCTCGAAGGCCTGCGCCAGGCCGAGCCGCCGGTGCCCGGCATCTTTGCCGCGGTGCCCTATTGCATCGACTTGATCGGCGGGCCGTACCTCGAAACGGACGAAGCCGTCTGCAAGGCGTTCCGGCCGAAGTCGGCGCAGCGCCCTACTTCACGAGCCGGCTGAGCCGGTCGGCGTCGAAGTTCTCGGTGGTCTGCGCGCCCTGCGGGACGCAGTCGGCCGACGGCAGCTCGCGCGAGCGCAGCGACAGCTTCTCGATCGCCTGCCACAGCATCGTGATCTGGTGCTCGTGGCCCGACGCGTTGTCGATCAGGCCCTTCATCGCCTGCGAGACCGGGTCGTCGCCCTGGCTGACGCCGTACGCGGAAAAGCCCATCTTCGCCGCAGCATCCTCGCGCCGGGCATCCGCGTCGGCCTGCAGGATGCGGGCCGGATTGCCGACCGCCGTCGCGCCGGGCGGAACCTCGCGCAGCACGACTGCGTTCGAGCCGACCCGCGCACCGTCGCCGACCGTGAAGCCGCCGAGCACCTGCGAGTTCGCGCCGACGATGACACCGCGGCCGAGCGTCGGATGACGCTTCGCCCCTTTTGCCAAAGACGTGCCGCCGAGCGTCACGCCCTGGTAGATCGTGCATTCGTCGCCAATCTCCGCGGTCTCGCCGACGACCACGCCCATCCCGTGATCGATGAAGACGCGCCGACCGATCTTCGCGCCGGGGTGGATTTCGATGCCGGTCAGGAAGCGCGCGACGTTGGAGACGAAACGCGCCAGCCAATGCCAGCCGCGCGCCCGGCACCAGCTCGCCCGCCGATGCATCACCAGCGCGTGCAAGCCGGGGTAGCAAGTCAGCACCTCGAAGCCGCTGCGAGCGGCCGGGTCCCTTTCGAGGATGCAGGCGATGTCTTCCCGGAGGCGCTGGAACATGAGCAGGCCCGAAGTGAGGGGCAAGTCAGTTTAGCGGGACGGCATCTTTCCTGCGTCGGGCAGGCCGGGTGCCCCGATGTCCGGCGGGCGAGTCGCGGCGACCCCATCGCGAGGCAGCGCTTTCTCGATCGCGCGTGCCACACCGCGCAGGATCTGCAGCTCGTCACGCGTCAGCTCGACCCGGTTGGCGAGCTGGTTCAGGCGCGACATCAGCTTGCGCGGAACCTTCGGGTCGAGGTAGTCGAGGCGGATCAGCGCATCTTCCCAGTGGGTGAGCAATCCCTGCAGCGATGCGGCATCGGCCAGTTCCGGATCGGTCGTCCGCGCGACCACCGGAAAGCCGCCAAGCGCCTGGCGCCACTCGTACGCGATCAGCTGCACGGCCTGCGCAAGGTTCAACGACCCATAACCCGGCTGGGTCGGAATGCTGACGCATGCATGGCACTGGTAGACCGCGTCGTTGTCGAGACCGAACCGCTCGGAGCCGAACACGAAGCCGACCCGGTGCGGCCCGCCGGCAAGCGACGTGAACAGCTCGCGCGGCGCCGAGGTTGGCGGCCCGAAATCGCGCGGCGTCATCGCAGTGGCCGCAACGAAGGTCAGCCCGTCGACCGCCTCTGGAAGCGTGGCGACGACCCGGGCCGACGCGAGCACATCGACCGCACCGCTCGCCATCGCGATCGCTTCGTCGCGCCGAAGCACGTCGGCATAACGAGGCAACACCAGCACGAGATCGGAGAAGCCCATCACCTTCATCGCGCGGGCCGCCGCACCGACATTGGCCGGATGGCTGGTGCCGATGAGGATGAAGCGCGTCGCGTCCGGGGCATCCATGGTGGGCCGTTAAAATTCGATTATCCGCACGCCCGTCACGGGCGACGCGCCGCTCTTTGTCACCGCCAGCCCGAGACGAACCTTCGCCATGTCGCAAGCCCTGCATCCCATGCTTAACATCGCCATCAAGGCCGCGCGCAGCGCGGGGGCGATCATCAACCGGGCCTCGCTCGATCTCGATCTGCTGAAGGTGAACACGAAGGCGCCGAACGACTTCGTCACCGAAGTCGACCATGCCGCCGAGGCGGCGATCATCGACACGCTGCTCGGCGCCTACCCCGGCCACGGGATCCTCGCCGAAGAATCGGGCCGGTCGCGTGGTGCGCGCGACAGCGAGTACGTGTGGATCATCGATCCGCTCGACGGCACCACCAATTTCATCCATGGCTTCCCGGTCTACGCGGTGTCGATCGCGCTCGCCTTCAAGGGCCAGGTCCAACAGGCGGTGGTCTACGACCCGGCCCGCAACGACCTGTTCTATGCGTCGAAGGGCCGCGGCGCGTTCCTCAACGACAAGCGACTGCGTGTCTCCAAGCGCATCCGCATGATCGAGTGCCTGATCGGCACCGGCTTCCCGTTCCGCAAGGGCGACAACTTCCAGCGCTACCTGCGCATCCTCGAGGCCATCATGCCGGTCTGCGCCGGCCTGCGCCGTCCCGGCGCTGCAGCGCTCGACCTTTGCTACGTGGCCGCCGGCTACACCGACGGCTTCTTCGAGACCGGCCTCAGCCCTTGGGACGTCGCCGCGGGCTCGCTGCTGGTCACCGAAGCCGGCGGGCTGGTCGGCAATTTCACCGGCGATGCCGACTACCTCTACCAACGCGAAGTGGTGGCCGGCAACCCGAAGATCTATGCGCAGCTGGTGACGCTGCTCGCGCCATACACCCGCATGATCTCGTCGACACCGGCCAGCACGGGCGACAGCCACGGTCATCGCGATGTGCCGCCCGAGCCACCCGGGCTGACGCCTGAGGCAGCCCTCATCGCGACGGAGGCCGTCGCTGTCGACGACACGGCAGCCGCTGCTCCGCCGCGCCGCAAGGCACCGGTCCGCATTCGCAAGAGCGAGGTGGCCGGCCGCGACGAACCGCGTTGACGTCGGCGTGCGTCGCTCCTCCGAGGCGCCCGCGGCGCGACCGTCCGCTGTCGGCGAGGTGAGCCGGTGCTGAAGGCGGCATTCGCGTTCGCGCGGATCGCGGGTCGGGACGCGCTCGCTGCGCCGAGTCAAATCGAGCCGGCCGAGCGCCATTTGCGCGAGGCCGAGGCCTGGCTCTGCCGGGCCCAGGACGCCAGCACCGATGGCGGCATCAGCTACGGCTATTCGCTGCGCGGCGGCTGGCGACCGTCGTACCCCGAGACGTCGGGCTACATCGCGACCACCTTCTTCCGCCTGGCTCGCGAGCGCGATCCGTCGTATCTCGAACGCGCACAGCGCATCCTGCGCTGGCTGGTCTCGATCCAGAACGCCGACGGCTCGTTCTGCAACCCTCGCTATGGTCGCGACGGCATCGTCTTCGACACCGGGCAGGTGCTGTTCGGCCTGGTCCGCGGGTACGAGGTCGCGGGCGACCCGGCGTTGCTGGCGGCGGCGCGGCGTGCCGGCGACTGGCTGACGCGCATCGCCGATGCCGATCGGCGCTGGACCCGCAACGAGCACCTCGGCACGCCGCACGTCTACAACACGCGTACGGCGTGGGCGCTGCTGCGCCTGAACCAGGTCGAGTTCGATGCCGGCCGCGAGGCGGTCGCACGCAGCAACCTCGACTGGGCGGTCGCCGAACAGACATCTGCAGGCTTCTTCGAGCACTGCGCCTTTCGCCGCGGCCTGCACCCGTTCACGCACACGATCGCCTACACGGCGCGGGGACTCCTCGAATCGGGGTTTCTGCTGGAGGACTCTCGTTATCGCCAAGCCGCCGAGCGCTGTGCCCGTGCGATGCTTCCCTTGATGCGCGCCGACGGCCACCTCCCTTCGACGATCACGACCGCGGGCGCGGCCGCGTCGACGTCGTGCTGCCTGACCGGCAACTGCCAGTTCGCGATCGTCTGGTCACGACTTTTCACCGCTGACGGCCATGTGCCGTTTCGCGCGGCCGCCGAGCGCGCGCTCGACTACGTGATGGGGACGCAGGATTTGACGACGACCAATCCCGACGTGCGCGGCGCCATCAAGGGTTCGCAGCCGGTCTGGGGCCGCTACGCGCCGATGTCGTTCCCGAACTGGGCGACCAAGTTCTTCGTCGACGCGATGTGGCTGCGCAAGGGCTTCCCGGCATGAAGCCGCGGGTGCCGATCCTGAACGGCCACTTCGACCCGCTGACCTCGTGCGAGACAGTCGATGCGGTCTTCGACGCACTGCATGCGGGTCAGCGCGGCTGGCTCTGCACCGTCAACGTCGCGACCTTGATGACGATGCGCAAGGACCGCGCGCTGCAGTCGTTCGTCGACCGCGCGCTGTGGGTCGTCGCCGACGGCCAGCCGCTGGTCTGGTGCGCACCGCTGTTCGGCGGCAGGCTGCCCGAGCGCGTCGCCGGCATTGACCTGATCGATCTGCTGTGCCGGCGCGCAGTGGCCGAGGGCAAGGGCGTCTACCTGCTCGGCGCGACGCCGCGCCTCGTTCGCAACGCGATGGACGCACTGCGGCGCCGCCACCCCGGCCTGCGCGTCGATGCCAGCGACGGCTACTTCTCGGCGGCCGAATCGTCGGCACGTGCCGATGCGATCCGGGCGAGCGGCGCCAGCCTGCTGTTCGTCGGCATGGGCTCGCCGCGCCAGGAGGCGTTCATCGCCGAGCACTGGGAACGGCTCGGCGCGGGCGTCGCGATCGGCGTCGGCGGCAGCTTCGACGTGCTCGGCGGCGCCCGCTACCGCGCGCATCCGTGGATCGGCAACGCCGGCCTCGAATGGCTGGTCCGTCTGGCCCAGGAACCGCGCCGCCTCTTTCCCCGCTACCTCGCCACCAATTCGATGTTCTGTCTGCTGATCGCCAACACCCTTCTGGCCCGCTTGAAACGATGGATGACGGCGAGTTGATGGCCACGCCGCTCCGAGTTGCGGTGATCGTCGGGACGCGGCCCGAGGCGATCAAGCTGATGCCGGTGATCGTCGCGGCACGCGCGCGACCCGATCAGTTCGAGGTCACGATCATCCGCACCGGCCAGCACCGCGAGATGGTCGACGACCTGATGGACGAGTTCGGCCTGCAGGCCGACTTCGACCTGCGCGTGATGCGCCACAACCAGGACCTCGCGCACGTGCTGTCCGAAAGCCTGCGCGGCCTCTCCGACCTGATCGAGCGCGCGCGGCCGGACTGGGTGCTGGTTCAGGGTGACACTGCAACGACGTTCGCGGGAGCGTTGGCTGCCTTTCACCAGCGCGTGCGCGTCGGCCACGTCGAAGCGGGCTTGCGCACCGGCAAGCGCCACAGTCCGTTCCCCGAAGAAACCTACCGGTCGATGACGGCCCGGCTCGCCGACCTTCACTTCGCGCCGACCGCGCAGGCGCGCGCGAACCTTCTGCGCGAAGGCATCGACGACACGGCCATCGTGATGACCGGCAACACGGTCGTGGATGCGCTGATGCAGACGCTTGCGCGGTTGAAGCGCAGCGATGCACTCGACGCCGGCGACAAGCGCCAGCGCTACATCCTCGTCACCGCACATCGTCGCGAAAGCCACGGCCCCGCACTCGGGCGGATCTGCGATGCGATCGAGCAGCTGCTGGCGCGCGATCCGCAGCTCGAAGCCCGCGTTCCGATGCACCCGAGCCCGAACGTTCGCTCGGTGCTGACAGCTCGGCTCGGCAACCACCCGCGTGTCCAGCTGACCGAGCCGCTCGGCTACCGGTCGTTCGTGCAGGCCCTCGCCGATGCCGCGCTGATCCTCACCGATTCGGGCGGCGTGCAAGAGGAATGCGCCGCGCTCGGACGGCCGGTCCTGGTGATGCGTGAAGACACTGAGCGCCCGGAAGCGCTCGAGGCCGGGGTGGCGATCCTGGTCGGCACCGACACGGCGCGGATCGTCGACGCCGGCGCCGGTTTGCTCGACGACGCCGAGCGGTACCGCCGGATGGCGCGTCCCTCGACGGCGTTCGGTCACGGCAGCGCGTCGACCCAGATCCTCGATGCGATGCTGCGCACAGCTCCCACGAAGGACACGACTCCGGATTGACTCACGGGCCATGACGCGGTGGCGGCAGAATCAAGCGCCAGCCCGAGGAGCCACTCCATGTCAACGCCCGGTTCCGATACCGTCTTCGCCGGCTCCATTCCCGAGCTCTACGACACGCAGCTCGTCCCACTGATCTTCGAGCCGTATGCCGCCGACCTCGCGCGCCGCATCGCGGCTCTCGCGCCGTCGCGCGTGCTCGAAACGGCCGCCGGCACGGGCGTCGTCACGCGGGCTTTGGCACGCGCCCTGCCGGCCAGCACCGAGCTCGTCGCCACCGACCTGAACCAGCCGATGCTCGATCACGCCGCGGCCATCGGCACGGCGCGACCGGTGGCGTGGCAGAAGGCCGACGCGATGCAGTTGCCCTTCGGCGATGCGACCTTCGACGTCGTCGCCTGTCAGTTCGGCGCGATGTTCTTTCCGGACAAGGCGCGGGCCTTCGCCGAGGCGCGTCGGGTGCTGCGCCCTGGCGGGATGTTCGTCTTCAACGTCTGGGATCGCATCGAGGAGAACGAGATCGCCGACAGCGTGACCGATGCGCTGGCCGTCGTGTTTCCAATCGACCCGCCGCGTTTCATGGCGCGCACGCCGCACGGCTATTCAGATCGGCAGGCGATCGCGACCGACCTTGGCAACGGCGGCTTCACCGCCACCCCGCGCATCGAAACGGTCGCGGCGCGCAGCCGTGCGGCGTCGCCGCACGCCGCGGCACTGGCCTACTGCCAGGGTACGCCGCTGCGCAACGAGATCGAGGCGCGGGCCGGGGCCACGCTCGTCGAGGCGACGGCGGCGTGCGAAGCCGCGATCGCGCGCCGGTTCGGCACGGGCCCCGTCGACGGAAAGATCCAGGCGCACGTCATCATGGTCGAGCGCTGACTCGCCGCTCGATCGGCGTCGTCCAGCATCCACCGCGCGTCATCCACTCATGATCGTTCTGTTCTCGCCGCTGCACCGAGGCCATGCGCCGGCCAGCGAGTTCTATCGCGGCGAGCGTGTCGCCTGCTTCGAAACGCCGGCGCGCGCCGAGTTCGTGGTCGAGGCACTGCGGGCGCGGGGTCACGAGGTCCGCATTCCCGATGACGACAGCACCGCTGTCCTGCACAGCGTGCACACGTCCCGCTATCTGGCGTTTCTCGAATCCGCGTGGTCGCAATGGCTCGGGCTCGATCGGGCGAATGGCGACCGCCAGCCGTTTCCCTCGGTGTGGCCGGTCCGCACCCTGCGCAGCGATGTCGAGCCGGCGAACTTCATCGCCCGACTCGGCCTCTACTCGATGGACAACGGCAGTCCGCTTTCGGCCGGCACCTGGAGCGCAGCAAAGGCCGGTGCCGATGCCGCGGTAAGCGCAGCCGGCCTGCTGATGCGTGGAACCCCGAGCGTGTTCTGCGCGACCCGCCCGCCGGGCCATCATGCCGGCGCCGACTTCATGGGCGGCTATTGCTTCCTCAACAACGCGGCCGTCGCGGCGCAGGCCTTGTTGAGACTCGGCTGCGAGCGGGTGGCCATTCTCGATGTCGACTACCACCACGGCAACGGCACGCAGAGCATCTTCTACGAAAGAGCGGACGTGCTCTTCGTCAGCATCCACGGCGATCCGCGCACCGAATATCCCTTCTATCTGGGCCATGCCGACGAGACCGGCGCGATGGCCGGTCACGGCTTCAGTCTGAACCTGCCGCTCGCCGCGGGGGCATCGGCAAATGCCTGGTTCGACGCGCTCGAGGTCGCGTGCGCCCGCGTCGCGCGCCATCGGCCCGATGCCGTCGTTGTCTCGCTCGGTCTCGACACGTTCGCCGACGACCCGATCTCGACGTTTCAGCTCCTCGCCGCGGACTTCACCCGCCTCGGCGCCCGGCTCCAACAAATCGGCCGTCCGGTGCTGTTCGTGCTCGAGGGCGGCTATGCGGCCAGCGAACTCGGCACGAACGCAGCCAACGTCGCCGATGGTTTCGAGCAGGGTTAGCAGCATCGCGCCGACGGAACTCGGCTTGTAGCGACGCTGCGACAGCAGGTCGGGCCGCGGCGTTCAGTGGTCGACAGTGCCGACGATCGAGATCACCTTCCAGCTCCCCGCCGCCTGCTCGGCGACGATGCCGACCGTGTCGTACGGCGCATGCCGGAGCTTCGCGATCGCGACCGCGCGTTCGAGGCCGGTCGATGACGGCGGCGCCTTGCGCACGATGAACGGCAGCAGCGGCGATGCGACCTTGGTGTTCGTCACCAGCGGAAAGAGCGCCTCCGACGGCTCCGGGTAGCGGGCCAGCGCGGCCGGCGACTTGGCCAGGATGGTGATCGCGCCGAGCTGTTTGCGCGTCAACGGCGTCGGCGCATGCGCCAGCTCGGCAACCGCGCCGTGATCCCGGATGCGCCACAACCGCAGGCGCGCCGCCAGCTCGATCCGATCGGCGACGACGCCCTTGTCGGGCTTCGCCGCAGAGGCCGCGCCGAGATTCGCCTCGGCGAGTGCGTCGAAGTCGTCGCGCGAGAGCCAGTCGACGAAGAACCGGTTGAAGAAGTCGAGCAGCTTCGGATCGGTTTCGTGCTGGCGCGACTGCAACGCCGTCAGCTTCGGCAGCCGGCGACCGCCCCATTCGAGCGTGAACGGCTGCGGCCCGTCGCTCAAGCTGATCCCGGACAGGAACGACGGATCGGTGTTTCCCTGCGAGGCGAACCAAGCCTGCTTCTCGGCCTTTGTCGATGCCTTGATGAAGCCGTCAAGTTGCGGGCGTACCTTCTCCCACGGCGCTGCTGTGCGTTGCTTCGTGCCGATCACCGGATAGCGGATCAGAGCGTCATACGTCGCTTTGGCCATGTCGGCGGTCTCGGTCGCCGACCGGCTCGTCAGGTCCGCGGCGTGGGAGCTCCAGCCGCCTCTCGCTTTCGGATGGGCCCAGGTCATCTCCGGGTCGCACGCGAACAGCGAGGGGTACTGCGGCGCGTCCGGCGTCCCCTCGTGTGCGTACGAATCCTGCAGCACATGCAACGCCTGTCCCAGCTCGTACAGCCGAAAGCCGCCCTGCGACGAGTTGACGGTATCGAGGCGGACCACCTCGGCGCGCGCCACGTCGCCACCGGCGACCACCGCGCGCTGCGCCGGCGCGGCCGGGGCCTGACGTGCGCTCGGATAGCTGCGACCAGAGACCTCCTTGGCCAGCTCCGGATCGCGGCCCAGGCAGGCGTAATCGAACACCAGCGCGACGAACTGCATGTCGCCCGACTCGACGCGCTGGTTGCCGATCGCGATCGATTCAGCCTGACCCGGCTCGAATCCGGCCTGCAGCGCCAGGAACCTGGTCAGCCCGAAATGGACGTCGCTTTCGTACGCCGACGCCGGACCGATGCAGCAGGTCATGACGATCGTCACTCGCACGACGGCGTCGACAAACCGGCGAAACGCGGAGCGCAGCGTCGACAGGTGGAGTCCCGGCGTGGTCACGGACGAGCCGCCTCTTCCTCCTCGCCCGGGGGCGGCTTGCCGTGGAGCCTCACGTAGGTGTCGTAATCCTGCTTGAGTAGTCGTGACCGCTCCTCGTTGGCTCGAAGTTGTTCGGGGGTGCCGATCTCCGTGACGGGCGTCTGCTTGGACACCGGTTTGGTGGCGGACGGCTGATTCTTTCGCGCCGCCGTCGGCTGCCCCTGCCCCACGCCTTGTCCCTGACCGCTCGAGAACAGCCAGAGCCTCGAGACCCGCGACTGCCCCGGGCAGCGCGGATCGCGCGCGTGCGCGACCATGAACCGCTCCTGCGCCGACAGCAGCTTCGCGATCACGTCCGACCCGCGCCCCGACACATTCAGCGTGATCATCCGATCGCCGTGACCCTCGTTCTCGAGCTGGAACGACAGCGCTTCGGCGAGCCGTTCCAGCACCTTCGAGAGTGGCGCGTTGCGAGCCACCAGCTCGACCCCCGACTTGCAGTCGCCGACCTTGATCTGGATCTCGTCGGCAAGGGCCGGCGCGGAGCTCATGACCAGAGCGACCATCGCGAGGTGTCGGCGCATTCGGACAGAGCGATCCATGATGGGAAAGGAACCGGCACCTCACAAACTGAACCGGGGCGCGATGCCCCGGTTCTCCTTCAGGTCGGCCCGCAGGCTTCTAGTTCTGCAGTCCCGGTGGCGTCGTGCTCTCGGGGAACGGCCAGACGCCGTTGGTGAACTTCAAGGTCAGGAAACCGTTGTCCTGGCACATCGTCTGCAACGTGCCGGTCGCGACGTCGAGCTTGACCTGCGCTGTGCACCAGTCGGGGCCGCCGGCCACCCAGCCACCAGTGCGGTTGTGGTTCGAGCCCGGGCTCTGCGTCGTGGTACCAGGCGGGTTGAAGTACGCGATCTCCTTCACCCGGACCGGGTTGCGGATGTCGAACACGCGGATGCCCGAGTTGAAGTAGCCGCAAGCCAGGGTGGTCGCATTCTTCCGGTTGTCGACACTGCAGTAGTGCGAACCGTAGGTGAACGAGCCCAGGCCAGCAAGGTCGGGCAGAACCTGCGCGCAGTTCTTCGGGTCGTACGCCTCGAGCATGAGCTTCGAGACGACGGTCGGCTTGGTTTCGTCGGAGATGTCGATGATCCGCGCGAACTGCCAGGCCGGCAGGTTCATGTTGCAGGCGGCGTTCCAGCCTGCAGAATTGTTGCCGCCGGAGCCGGCCTCGTCGACGTGGATCACGTAGGGCTTGCCCTTGATCATCACGTCGATCGCGTGCTGCGCACCTCCGCCGTCGTCCCACATCACCTGACCAACGACCGAGATGGTCGGGTTCGGTTTTCTCGCCTGAACCTGGCTGACGTCGAGGATCTGCAAGCCGTTGTTCGGTGCCGAACCTGCCGCGCGATTGGGGTTCGCAAGGCCGTTTCCGAGGATGGCCAGATAAGCGCGATTGCCGTCATCGCTGATGTTCAGCCCATGGACGCGCCCGGGCGACGTCAGGTACTGGGTGAGCATCTTCGGCTTGGTCGAATTCGTGATGTCGATCGGATAGATGTAGCCGCTTCCGAGATTCGCGGCGTAATAGGTCAAACCGTCCGGAGAGAAGTTGCCTTCGTGTCCCCGCACCGCCGCCACGTACTGGCCGGTTCCGTCATTCAGGCCGACCTGCGCGCCGGTCAGCAGCTGCGGCGAGCGGCAATCGCCCGAGATGTCGTACAGCTCGATCTCGGGACCGCCGTTGCCGTTCAGCGCGTTGACGCCGCCGAGCAGCTGGCGCCGTTCGTTGACCTTGAGCGATTCCCACGGGTCGATCATCGCGGTCGTGTTCAGGAACGTCGTCGCGACCGGGTGTGCAGAGTCGGCGGCATCAACGACCGCGACCCCCCGCTGCGTGCGGCCGGCCGATGCCGACGACGAGTCGTAGTAGCTGCACTTGTGGCCGGCGCCGTCGACAAAGAAGGCGTGCTGCCAGCTGCCGCCCTCGTTCTTGCTCTGGCCGACGAGCTGGAGATTGCAGCTGAAGCCCTTGAAGCCCGCCTGCCGCATCGCTGCCGGCACCTGGCCCTGCAATGCCGTCTCGGGACTGTCGCCCGTGCCGCACGATGCTTTCTGGACCACGTTCGGTGCCGCTTCCTCTTCGGAGCTGGATCCGCCGCAGGCTGTCAGCATCCAAGCGACAGAGGCGATACAGAGGGCCGCAACGGGTTTGCGGGAAAGCCGCCTTGATGTCATGTCTTGTCTCCTGGTCTCATGGGTGGACCTTGTCCGCGCAATATAGGCCCGGTCGATGCGTTTGTCGACTAGCCGAAAGTCCTAGAGCGGAAGCCTCGTCCTCCGCCCCGCAGCTTTCACAATACCCGGCCACTTCGGGAACAAGCCAAGTCCGTGTGCATTGCTGCTGAGTTGCTCCCGATGAATCGGACGGTTGGATCAGCGCCTTGCCGGGCCCGGCCCGGGCGCGATCAGCATCCATCTCGCCTGGTCGCCCGGCTCCGCGCGCTCAGCCTGAGCTGGGCGCTCGGGCTGGCCGCCTGCGGTGACCGGTTGCCGCCGCTTCAGCCGATGCCGGAGATCGACATGTCGGCCTTCGAGCCGGCGGTGCGCAACGCGGTCGCGGCTTCGCGCGGGGCGTTCGACCGCGTCGCCGGACAACGGCCCGCCCCCGTCCAGCTCGGCGAAGCCTACGGCGACCTCGGCATGACGTATCAGGCCCAGGACCTCGTCGAGCCGGCGGCAGTCGCCTATGCCAACGCGCGCCGGCTCGCACCGGCCGACAAGCGCTGGCCCTATCTGCAGGGCCACCTGTTCAACGATGCGGCCCGCCTGCCCGAGGCGATCGAGGCCTTCGAGGCGGCGCTCGCCCTCGACGGTCGCGACCCCGCCATCCTCCAGTCGCTCGGCCAGGTGTACGCCCAGACCGGCAACCTCGAGCGGGCGCGCACGCTGTTCGAGCAACTGGGGCAGAACCCGAAGACGCGCGCGGCCGCCGCGACCGGGCTCGGCAAGATCGCGCTGACCGCGCGCGACTACCGCGGTGCGATCGCCCATTTCGAGGAAGCGCTGCGGCTGTCGCCGTCGTCATCGAAGCTGCGCCAGCCGCTGGCGACCGCCTACCAGGCGATCGGCGAGCGAGCCCGTGCCGCAGAGCAGCTGCGGCGCTACTCGATCGACGGCGAGGAGCCGCCGATCGAGGACCCCGTCGTCGAAGTCCTGAGCGCGAAGGTTGCGGCATCGAAAGTGCTGCTGCGGCGCGGTCAGCGGGCGGCCAAGTCGGGGCGTTTCGATCTGGCCGAGAAGGCCTTCAAGTCGGCGGCCGAAGCCGATCCGACCAGTGCCGAAGCGGTCACGAACCACGGCATTGCGCTCGCCAACCTGAACCGCGACGACGAAGCGCGCCAGCGCCTTCAGCTCGCGCTCCGCATGGACGACTCGATCGCATTGGCGCACCTGAGTCTCGGCGTGCTGCACGACCGTGACGGCGACGACGCCGCGGCGATCGAGCAGTACGAGGCCACGTTGCGCCATGAGCCCGGCAACGTCCAGGCGTTGGTCTACCTCGCCGACGCGCAGATGCGGCGCGGCCAGCCGCTCGAGGCGGCGGCCCACTACCTCGCGGCGAAGCAGAAGAACACGCTCGAGCCGGCGCGCCTCCTCCATTCGCTCGCGCTGGCCTACATCAGGGCCGGCCGATCGGTCGACGCGCGCACCACCCTGGAGGAAGGCCTGGCACTGCAGCCGAACAGCCGGTTCTTCCAGAACGCGCTCGCCCGCGTGCTGGCGACCGCGAGCGACGCACGCGTGCGAGACGCGCCGCGCGCCCTCGAAATGGCTGAGAAACTTTTCGGCGCGGCGCGTGTCCCTGAGTTCGCCGAGACCCATGCCATGGCGCTCGCCGCGTCAGGCCACTACAAGAAAGCCATCGAATTGCAGCAGGAAGCGATCAACACACTCGGTGCCGACTCGCCCTCGGCGCGCTTCGCAGCCGACAACCTCTCGCGCTACCGGCGCAACCGACCCGCCCTCTCAGGTTGGGCATCCGACGATCCGGCATTTTTCCCCCGCAGCCCGGCAGCGTCGCGGCGCTCAGCATGAAAAGAAGCTGTCAATTCGCGCTGGTCCTGATCGTCGGCTTCGCGCTGCACGGCATCGCCGCCGCCCACACATTCGCGCCCCCCTACACCTTGCCGGTGCCATTCACCTTCTACGCGTTCGGCGCCGCGGCGGCGCTGGTGCTGTCGTTCGTGATCGTCGGCGTGTTCGCGACCGCACCGTCGCTCGCCCGCATCCACCGACCCGCCGTGATCGCGCCGGCCGAGCGTGCACGCTCCGGTGTGTTGCTCGTGATCGGCCGGGTCGTGAGCGTCGCATTGCTGCTGGTCTGCATCGTTTCGGGACTGTTCGGCACGCAGAACTCGTACGCCAACATCAACATGACGTTCTTCTGGATCGTCTTCGTGCTCGGCGTTGCCTATGCGGTCGCCATCGTTGGCGACTTCTACGCCGCGGTCAATCCGTGGCGCGTGCTGGTCGACGCGGTGGCGCGGGTGACGCCGATCCGCTTCACCGGCCGCCTGCGCGCGCCCGAGCGGCTGCACTACTACCCGGCGCTCGTCCTCTACATGGCATTCATCTGGGTCGAGCTCTTCGGCCGGACCAAACCGTGGAGCCTGTCGGTCGCACTCATCGTCTACACCGCGCTCAATTTCGCCGGCGCCTGGTGGATGGGTCGAGACGCCTGGTTCCGGCAGGGCGAGTTCTTCGCGGTCTTCATGCGCCTGCTCGGCAAGATGTCGCCGTGGGCGCGTCCGTACGATCCAGAAGAGCGTGCCGCCACCGCGACGCCACGCTGGCGCGCGCCGTTCTCGGGTCTGCTCGAAGAACGCGCCGAGCACATCAGCCTGCTGCTGTTCATCCTCTTCATGCTGTCGTCGACCGCGTTCGACGGCCTGCACGACACCGCGCCATTCGCGAGCCTGTTCTGGAAGGGCATCTACCCGTGGATCGCGCCGCTGTTCTCGGGCACCCCCGCGCAGCAGTACGCGCTGTCGGCCAAGCTCTACTACTTCTGGCAGTGGACCGCGATGCTGATCTCGCCGCTGGTCTACCTCGCGGTCTATGTCGTCTTCGTCGCGATCGCCAAGTTCGTGACGCGCTCGACGCAGTCGGTCGGCGCGCTGGCGCTGCGCTTCGCGATGTCATTGGTGCCGATCGCGTTCGTCTACCACGTGACCCACTACTACACGCTGCTGCTGTCGCAGGGCGGCCAGATGTTCCGCCTCGTCTCGGATCCGCTCGGCCGCGGCTGGGACCTGTTCGGCACCGGGCGGCAGGTGGTCGAGCCGCTGATGATCGACGTCGAGGCGATCTGGCACACCCAGGTGGCGCTGATCCTGCTCGGCCACATCGTCAGCGTCTACCTCGCGCACCTCGAGGCGCTGCAGATCTATTCGTCGCCGCGCCGCGCTGCGGTCAGCCAGCTGCCGCTGCTCGTGCTGATGATGCTGTTCACGACCCTCGGCCTGTGGATCCTCTCGCTGCCGCTCGGCAGCGGCGGTTGACTAATAACGTTTTGGAGATGCCATGCGAGTCCGTCTGACATGGGCCCTCGGGCTTTCGATCCTCGCCTTCGTCCCGCTGCCGAATCTCGCCGCCGAACCGACCGCGATCGAGTTGACGGTCGCAGGCGGTCAGGTGGTCGGGGGCGCGAAGGTCATTCGCCTGAAGCGCGACGACGCGGTGTCACTGACGGTCCGTTCCGACAAGGCCGACGAGCTGCACGTCCATGGCTACAACCTGCATGCCGACGTCGTGCCAGGGAAGCCTTCGACCCTGAAGTTCGTCGCCAAGCGGACCGGCCGCTTCAGCATGGAGCTGCACAAGGCGGGCGTCGAGCTCGGAACCCTGGAGATCTATCCGAAGTGAGCCGCCGGTCACTGGCGGGAGGCCGCCGGACTGCGCGGCTGGAAGATCGGATCGTCGCGCGACCACGGCTCGCGTGACGGCTTCTGCTCGCGGTAGGCCGCGAGGTTGCGCTCGAGGTACGGCTTCATCTGCGGCACCCCCATCCGTTCGTACGCGATGATCGTTTCCTGCTGCAGCTTGACCGCATGCTCGAAGTCGCTGGTGCGGGCCATCGCCATCGCATAGGTCTGACCGACCTCGGGACTGCGCGTCTTCTCGAACAGCGCCTTCGACAACTCGAGCGAGCGCGCGCCGTCGACGACGGTCTCGTCGGGCGCGCTCGCGAGGATGCGAGCCAGCGCATTCGTCATCGCCGGATGACCTGGTGCTGCGGCCAGCCCCTTCTCGAGCTCGCTGCGCGCATCGCGATACCGGCCGCCGGCGACCTGCGCCAGCGCCAGCGACATCCGGACCCGCGGCGTCGGCGCGCGCGCCAGCGCCTGCTGGTAGCGCAACGCGGCATCGCCGGTCCGGCCGTTGCGCATCTCCAAATCGCCGAGGTAGACCAGCGCGTCGGCCCCCTTCGCATCGTGCTCGAGCGTCGCCTGATAGCGCGCCCGCGCCTCGGCGTCCTTGCCCTGACGGTCGTAGACGACGCCAAGGCTCAGCTGCGCGAGCGCGTTCGCCGGCTCGATCGCGAGCGACTTCTCGAGCACGCTGGCCGCCGGGTCGAGGCGGCCGAGGTTCGCCAACGAGATGCCGAGATTCGCCAGCGCCTCCGCGTCCGACGGGTTGATGTCGACCGCGGCCTGGAACGCCGTCGCCGCCGACTCGAACTCACCCGCGCGACCGAAGCGCTGTCCGCGCTTGACCAGACCGCGAAACGACGCGACCTTCGAGTCGAGCGCATCGGCCAGCGGGTCCGGCACCGACGGCTCGAGGCCGGCCGGCGAGAAGCCCTGCAGCACCTCCTCGGCCTTTGCGGTGCTGCCGGTGGCGCGGTAGGCCGACGCGAGCGGCGCGCGGATCCGTGCCGACGGCCACAGCTTCAGCGTCTCCTCGAAGCGCTCGATCGCGACCGGGTACTCGCGCTTGGCCATCGCCACCTTGCCGAGGCCATACAGCGCAAGCGGCCGTGCGGTCTTCTCCGGCAACAGCTTCTCGTAGAGCTGGCGAGCGCGGTCTGCATCGCCGCTCTGCAGCGACACCGCCGCGAGCGAGGCCAGCAGCGGAACGTCCCGGCCGTCGATCTCGAGCGCCGCCTCGAACGCCTTGCGGGCCTCCGCCGGTCGCGCGGTGTCGTTGTAGAGGTGGCCGAGCAGATAGGGCCAGCGCTTGTCCTGCGGCGCGAGGCGGCGCGCGTTCTGGTAGGCCGCTTCGGCAGCGGGGGCGACGTCGTGCACGTGGTAGCGCATCGCGAGCTCGCCATAGGCGTCGGCCAGCTTCGGATTCAGCTCGTGCGCTGCGGTCGCCCGCTCGACGTCGCCACGCGCCTTCGCGAAGGCGGCCTGGACCGCGGGCTCGAAGGCGCTGGTGTCGACGGGCGGCAGCGGCAGCAAGTCGGGCGTGCGTTCGCAGCCGGCAACAGCCAGGCAAAGCGCCAGGAACAACGCCGCCGCCCCGACCGCAAAGGGTCGGAAGGGCCTGCCGTCACCCACCCTCGTCACCACATTCATCCGTCGTCGATGGCCGCACACGTCGCCGTGCAGAGCGTCGGACTATAGCGACGCGATGGCGCCCATCCGCACTGTGATCAGACCCTTTCGATACGCGATCGAAAGTCTCGTTGGAGCTCGCGCGCAAACCCTTAGATCGTTGGTCTCACCGACCGATTCCTTCAGGACTTTTTCAGGATCGCGCCGGTATAACCCGTTGCAACAGGAGGAGACACGGTGACCCCATTCCAGATGTGTTCGATGGCCACGGCGCTCGCAGCGATCGTCGGTCTGGCCGGATGCGGTGGCAGCAGCTCGTCGGAAGAC
>JBDSAB010000242.1:0-8121 GCA_039922395.1 Caldimonas sp. | reverse complement strand
CGCACCAAGGCGATGAAGAAGGAGCTCGAGTGGGTGCGCCAGAACCCGAAGGGGCGCCAGGCGAAGAGCAAGGCGCGGATCGCGCGCTTCGAGGAGCTCGCCGACACCGACTACCAGAAGCGCAACGAGACCAACGAGATCTTCATCCCGGTCGCCGACCGGCTCGGCCACGAGGTGATCGAGTTCGAGGGCGTCAGCAAGAGCTTCGGCGACCGCCTGCTGATCGACAACCTGAGCTTCAAGGTGCCGGCCGGCGCGATCGTCGGCATCATCGGCCCGAACGGCGCCGGCAAGTCGACCCTGTTCCGGCTGATCTCGGGCAAGGAGAAGGCCGACAGCGGCAACGTCAAGATCGGCCCGACCGTCAAGATGGCGTTCGTCGAGCAGACCCGCGAGTCGCTCGAGTCCGACAAGACGGTCTGGCAGG
Organism: Caldimonas sp.; assembly: GCA_039922395.1. Classification (GTDB taxonomy): domain Bacteria; phylum Pseudomonadota; class Gammaproteobacteria; order Burkholderiales; family Burkholderiaceae_C; genus Schlegelella_A. The sequence continues at coordinate 7,694 of JBDSAB010000242.1, read as the reverse complement.
ACGTCTCCGGCGGCCTCGACAACCTCGTCGTCGGCAAGTTCGTGATGCCGTCGCGGGCCTATCTCGGCCGCTTCAATTTCAAGGGCAACGACCAGCAGAAGCTGGTCGGCAACCTGTCGGGCGGCGAGCGCGGGCGGCTGCACCTCGCGAAGACGCTGATCGCGGGCGGCAACGTGCTGATGCTCGACGAGCCGTCGAACGACCTCGACGTCGAGACCCTGCGCGCGCTCGAGGATGCGCTGCTCGAGTTCGCCGGCTCGATCATGGTGATCAGCCACGACCGCTGGTTTCTCGACCGCATCGCGACCCACATCCTGGCTGCCGAGGGCGACTCGAAGTGGTTCTTCTACTCCGGCAACTACCAGGAGTACGAGGCCGACAAGAAGAAGCGCCTTGGCGAGGAAGGCGCCCGGCCGCATCGCCTGCGCTTCAAGGCGCTGAAATAGTTCACGGGGAGCGCATGGGTCGTGCGCAGCGAAATCGAAGGACATTGAACCGCGGACCGGTTCCGCGCTCAAAATTCGGCCAGGTCCATGGCGACCCGTTCTGCGCGTGCCGACACCCATGATTCATCCGCTCCGTTCCGTCCGTCCGCTCGGGGCGCTCTCGCTGGCTTGTGCGTCGCTCGTTCTCGCGGGCTGCGCCTCGCTGCAGCCACCGGCCGCGGCGGGCGCTGCGAATGCCGCGTCGACGACGGCGAGCGCGACCAATCCGGCGCGGCCGCCGGCCGCTCCGGCCATCTCGGCCTCCGGCGTACCGCCCGGCAGTCCGCAGCCCGGACCGCCGCCGTCGAGCGCCCAGCCGTTCGCCGCCGTCATCAAGGACGCGAAGAAGATCGATGGCCTCTTCACGCTCTACCAGCGCGAAGAGCGCGCCTGGATCGAGCTGCGGCCCGAAGACTTCGGCAAGCCGTTCTTCCTGTCGCCGAAGCTCGTCACCGGGATCGGCGAGGCGCGTCTGTTCGGCGGTGCGATGGAGTCGCCGCAGGTCATCGAATTCCGGCGCGTCCACAACCAGATCCAGATGATCGCGCGCAACACGCGCTTCTTCGCCAAGGCCGGCACGCCGGAAGGGCGCGCGGTCGCGGCGGCGTTCTCGCCGAGCCTGCTGTCGAGCGCGCCGGTCGCGAGCCAGCCTCATCCGACCGCGAAGTCGGTGCTGGTCGAGCTGAATGCCCTCTTCGTCAACGACATGCTCGGCATCGGGATGGACCTGCAGCGCGCGTTCCGCCAGGGCTATGGCTTCGATGCCCGCAACTCGGCGATCACGACGGTGCGCGGCAAGCCGGACATGGTCGCGCTCGAGGTGCTCGCCCATTTCGCAACCGGCTCGATCGCGGTGCCGCAGCCCGGCACCCCGCCCGGCGCGCCGGTGCCCAGCACGCCGCGTTCGCTGCCCGATCCGCGCAGCCTGTTCATGACGCTGCACTATTCGATCGGCAGCCTGCCGGCCGAACCGATGGCGGCGCGGCCGTCCGATCCGCGCGTCGGCTTCTTCAGCGCGCGCCAGCAGGACTACAGCGACGACCTGGCGCGCACGCCGACGGTGCGCCACGTCCAGCGCTGGCGCCTCGAGAAGAAGGACCCGGCAGCCGAGCTGTCGGAACCGGTCAAGCCGATCGTCTACTGGCTCGACCGCACGATCCCGCTGAAGTACCGCGATGCGATCACCGCCGGCATCCTCGAATGGAACAAGGCGTTCGAGCGCATCGGCTTCAAGAACGCAATCGAGGCCCGGGTCCAGCCGGACGATGCCGACTTCGACACCCTCGACGTCGGCGTCGCGTCGGTGCGCTGGATGACCAATGCGTCGGCCGCCTTCGGCGCGACCGGCCCGAGCCATGTCGACCCGCGCAGCGGCGAGATCCTCGATGCCGACATCGCGATCGAGAGCCTCGACACACGGTCCCGGCGCGCGATCCGGGCCCAGGTGCTCACCAACGGCACCGACTGGAATCGCGTGATGCAGATCCCGGCCGACCTGTCGCAGGGCCGGCCCGATCCACGGGCCTGCGACTACGCCGACATGGCGGGCGACCAGATGACCTATGCGCTCGACGTGCTCGAGGCGCGCGGCGATCTCGATCCCGGTGGCCCGGAGGCGCAGCGCTTCGTGCTCGACTACCTGACCGCGGTCACGATGCACGAGGTCGGGCACACGCTCGGCATGCGCCACAACTTCCGCGCTTCGCGCATCCACACCGATGCGCAGCTGTCCGATCCGGAATTCACGCGCACCAATGCACTGACCGGCTCGGTGATGGAATACGCGCCGGTCAACCTGGCGCGGCCGGGCGGACGCATGGTCCAGCCGTTCCAGATGACGCTCGGGCCGTACGACTACTGGGCGATCGAGTACGCCTACAAGCCGCTTGATCCGGCGAGCGAGGTCGCCGAGCTGCGCAAGCTCGCCGCGCGCGGCGTCGAGAGCGACCTCGCCTATGCGACCGACGAGGACAACTTTCTCGGCATCGACCCCGACGCGCTCCACTTCGACCTCGGCAACGACGTCGCGGCGTTCGCGAAGAAGCGGATCGCGATCGCCCGCGACCTCTTCAAGCGCCAGGAGACGCGCGAGTTCCGGCCGGGCCAGGACTACACGGTGCTGCGCCGCTCGCTGGCCTACGCCGTCGGCGATGTCGCCAACGCGGTCGGCGTGCTCGGCCGCCAGATCGGCGGCCTGCGGACCTTGCGCGACTATCCCGGCAGCGGGCGCGACCCGCTGCAGCCGGTTGCGCCGGCGCAGCAGCGCGAGGCGCTCGACGTCATCGCGCGCGGTCTGTTCGCGGCCGACAGCCTGGTCATCTCGCCGGCGTTGCAGCGTCGACTCGCGCCCGACTTCGAGGAGCGCAGCGATGCGGTGTTCTCAGGCGAATCCGGCGTCGCGACCGACTTCTCGCTGGCCCAGCGCGTGCTCTCGGTGCAGCGCACGTCGCTCGGTCAGCTGATGAGCGACTCGGTCGCGTCGCGCATCGTCGACAGCCAGGACAAGACCGCGAAAGCCGTCGATGCGTTCCAGCTCGCCGAGTTGTACGGCCGGCTGCAGCGCGAGATCTGGAGCGAGCTCGCAAGCCGCACCGACATCGCGCCGGCGCGCCGCGAGCTTCAGCGCGAGCATGTCAATCGCCTCGCGTCGGCCGCGCTGCGGCCGGGAGCGGCGAGCCGGGCCGACGTGCGCAGCCTCCTGCGCGCGCAGGCGCAGTCGCTGCTCGCGCAGATCCAGACGGCGCTCGGCAAGCGCACCTACGGCGCCGACACGCAGGCCCACCTGCAGGACAGCGCGGACACGCTGTCGCAGGCGCTCTCGGCTCGGCTGCAGCGCGCCGGCGTCTGACTTCGCAGGCGCCGTCGGCGCCTTGCGACCGCGCGCTGCAGGGCTGGCAGCAGGCATCGGCGGTCGGTGATTCGACGGCGCTCGATATGCGCCCGAGCCGGATAGGGCCCCACGACCGGTCGTGCCGTCTTCGTTCGCGACCCCGATCCGGTCGTTCATCGCAGCAAGCGACGATCCGGCTCGACGCGCTCGGAGCGGCCCGTTATCGTGCCCGCATGAACCCGTCCGAGGCGTCGCCGCGCCCCCTCGCCGAACCGCGCTCGCTGAGCACGGCCTTCACGCTGCCGCGCGTCGCGATCGCGCTTGCGCTCGCCGTGCTGGTCGCCGCCGCGCTGAATCCGATCTACGTCACGCCGTTCCCGATATTGCTCGGCCGCATGCTCGTCATCGCGATGCTGCTGCTGGTCGCGTTCACACTGGCCGGCGCATGGCGGATCCCGGGACTGCCGCGCTGGCTCGCGCAGGTGGTGGCGGTCGCGCTGGTCGCACCGATCGCGACTTTCCTGGTCTACCTGCCGTCGATCTGGTTTCCGGGCGTGTCACGGCTGCACGAAGGCTATGTGACGGGCTACACGATCATTGCCGGCTCGGCGCTGGTGATCGGCCCGCTGCTCGCGCTCGGCGCGCTCTACCGCGAACGGGATGCGCAGGCCCGCTCGGAGGCGCTGCATTTCGAACTCGAGCGCAGCACGCTCGAGAAGCAGGCCCTCGATGCGCGCCTGAAGCTCTTGCATGCGCAGGTCGAGCCGCACTTCCTGTTCAACACGCTGGCCAATGTGCAGGCGCTGGTCGAGTCAGGGTCGCCGCAAGCCGGGCCGGTGCTGCGCAGCCTGATCGCCTACCTGCGCGCGGCGATGCCGCGCCTGCAGGCGGTCAGCACGACGCTCGGCGCCGAAGCCGCGCTGGTCCGCGCCTACCTCGAGCTGATGCAGATGCGGATGCCGGACCGCTTGACTTACCGGATCGACATTCCGGATGCGCTCGGCGACATCCGCTTCCCGCCGATGGCGCTGCTGACGTTGATCGAGAACGCGGTTCGCCACGGCATCGATCCGAGCGAGGACGGCGGCCGGATCGAGGTCGGCGCGCGGCGCGACCCGGCCGATGCGCGGGTCCGCGTGTCGGTGCTCGACACCGGCGTCGGCATGCAGGACAGCGGAGAGCCCGGCACCGGCCTGGCCAACCTGCGCGAGCGCCTGCAGGCGTTCTTCGGCGCCGACGCGAGGCTCGAATTGCACGAGGTCGCGCCGCATGGCGTGCGCGCCGAGATCGTCTTCGTGGCGGAAGCCGACGGTGCTGCCGTCTCGCGCACTGCGACGCTTGCCGGGGTGCGGCCATGACCGCCACGCCGACTGCGTTGATCGCCGATGACGAGCCGCTGTTGCGCGAACGCCTGCGCAGCCATCTCGGGCGCCTCTGGCCGGAGCTCGCGATCGTCGCCGAGGCGCGCAATGGCCGTGAGGCGGTCGAGCTGTTCGATCTGCACGCGCCGCAGGTCGTCTTTCTCGACGTGCAGATGCCGGGCCTCAATGGTGTCGAGGCGGCGCGCTCGATCGGCCGGCGCGCCGAGATCGTGTTCGTCACCGCCTACGAGCAGTACGCAGTCCAGGCCTTCACGCAGGGTGCGCTCGACTACCTGGTCAAGCCGTTCGAGGCCGAGCGACTGGCCGACACCGTGCAGCGGTTGAAGTCGCGCCTGCAGCAGCCGCGCGACCTGGCCGACAACCCCCTCGATGCAGTGCTCGACGAGCTGGCGTCGGAGCTGAAGCGGCGCGCCGGCGTCGACGGCAGCGCGCGCCGCCACCTGCGCTGGATCAAGGCATCGGTCGGCTCGACGACCCGGCTGATTCCGGTCGAGCAGATCGCCTTCCTGCGATCGGACGAGAAGTACACGCTGGTGGTGTGGGAGGGCGGCGAGGCGCTGATCCGCAAGTCGATCCGCGAACTCGCCGATGAACTCGATCCCGAGTCATTTGCGCAGATCCACCGCTCGGTGATCGTCAACCTGCGTCAGGTCAGTCAGGTCGACCGTGGCCTCAACGAGACCGCGGAGGTCAAGCTGAAGAACCGGAATGACGTGCTGCCGGTGAGTCGCAGCTTCGTCCACATCTTCCGGCAGATGTGAAGGCGCGCCAGGCCGGCGCGCACCGTTCGCTCACTCGAGGCAGAGACCGGCGTCGGTGTCGTCGGTCGCTTGGTTCAACGCGACCAGCGTGGCGGCGCGGTGGCCGATGACCTCGACCTTGGGTAGCGTGACGGTCGCCGCGTGCAGCGCCTTCGCAGGGGCGGTGCGGGTCCCGCCGAGCAGCTCGGACCCAACGGCGAAGGTGCCGCCGGCGAGCAGCAGGAAGGTCAGGACGGCGGAGAAGATGCGGTCGGTCATGAGGGGCTCCAGTTCGTTGCGTTTCGTCGGATCGACGGGTCGTTGAGTGAACTCTAGGGACCGCTCCGGACCTCGGAAAGTCGGTTGCGACGAACTGCGGTTTGTGGGTGCCGGACTGCCGATGCGGCGGAGGGACGGGAGCCGCATCGGCACCGAAGGCGCTTGTTTCAGCGCGCCTTCGGGTCGCGCTTGCCGATGACCTCGACGCGCGCGAGATGCACCACGGGCATTGCGGAAGCTTCGACGCGCGGCGCGCTGTCGCGCGTCAGCGAGGTGTTCGATGCGAACGTGATCGTCGCGGCGGACAGCACGGCGAAGACGGCGGCGTAGGCGGTGAGGCGGCTGATCATGGTGGGCTCCTGGCGGTTCGTTGCGCGTCGGCTTGGCGTCGCGATGGAACGAACTCTAGGCAGCACATGGCCGCTCGAACAGCGCGTTGCGATGAAGCGCGCCCACCGGCGCATGAACTGCATCGGAGCGCCGATGAACTGCAGCGGCGCGCGTGACCACTGCGCACCGAGCGCCGCCGCAGCGTGAATCGCCGCCGCGGCGCAACCCGTCAGAGCGGCATCGTGCGGACCAGCAGCCAGTCGAGCGCGGCGCCGCTGAGCAGCGGGGCGAGGCGGCTGCGCACCGTCGCGTGGTACGCGTCGAGCCACGCGATCTCGTCGGCGCGCAGCAGCTCGCGTTCGATGCAGCGCGTGTCGATCGGGCAGAGGGTCAGCGTCTCGAACTCGAGGAACTCGCCGAACCCGCTGCCTTCGAGCGACGCGGCCGGCACGTTCATCACCAGGTTCTCGATCCGGATGCCCCATTGGCCGGGTCGGTAGAGGCCCGGCTCGATGCTGGTGATCATGCCGGGCTCCATTGCCATCGCCGGCTCGGGCAGCGTCCGCGAGATGGTCTGCGGCCCTTCGTGCACGTTGAGGAAATAGCCGACGCCATGGCCGGTGCCGTGACCGTAGTCGAGGCCTTGCTCCCAGAGCGGGGCGCGCGCGATCGCGTCGAGCATCGGCGACAACGTGCCGCGCGGGAAGCGCGTGCGGCTCAGCGCCATCGTGCCCTTCAGCACCCGCGTGTAGTCGCGCCGCTGGTCCGCGCTGACGGCACCGATCGGCCAGACCCGCGTGATGTCGGTCGTGCCGCCGCGGTACTGGCCGCCCGAGTCGATCAGCAGCAGGCCGTCGCCCTCGATCGTCGCGTGCGAGGCTGCAGTGGCCCGGTAGTGCGGCATCGCGCCGTTCGCGTTGAACGCGGCGATCGTGCCGAAGCTCAGGCCGACGAAGCCGGGCCGGCGTGCGCGCGCTGCACTGAGGTGCTCGTCGATCGTCAGCTCGGTGATCGGCTCGCTGCGCTTCGGGTCGGCCAGGGTGCCTTCGAACCAGGCGTAGAACTCGCACATCGCGGCGCCGTCCTCGACCATCGCGGCGCGCACGTGGACCGCTTCGTCGGTGCTCTTGCGGCTCTTCAGCAGCGTGCTCGGATTGATCGCCTCGACCAGCGGTACCTTCGCATGCTCGCGCAGACCCAAGGTCACGCGCCGCGGATCGATCAGCAGCACCGCGTCGGCCGGCAGCGCGCCGAGCGCGGCGGGCGTGTCGGCATACGGCGCGACCTTGACGCCGTCGCTCGCAAGCTGCGCGACCAATGCGGCGTCGACCTTGCGCCCGTCGACGTAGAGCGTGACCTCGCGATTGCTGATCAGCACGTGGGCCAGGAACACCGGGTTGTAGTCGACGTCGGCGCCGCGCAGGTTGAGCAGCCAGGCGATGTCGTCGACCGTCGAGACGAAGTGATGGGTCGCGCCGTGGCGCTTCATCGCAGCGCGCACCTCGGTCAACTTCGCACCGCGCCCGAGCGGCGCTTCCGGCGCGCGGTGCTCATACACGGGGGCGCTCGGCAGACCAGGGCGCTCGGGCCAGACCTCGGCGAGGACGTCGAAGTCGGTCTTCAGGCCGATGCCGGCGGCCGACAGCGT